>JAQBDO010000325.1:0-7113 GCA_032124375.1 Gammaproteobacteria bacterium | reverse complement strand
GTTCAATTGCATTTGCGATAGATGTAGTCGCCGAACTCAAGCCAATCCTTACCTTTATCACTGTAGACAAGCATCTCTGACCTGTCATCGCCCAACAGGGCGACCACGAAACACGGTGGAGGTTTGGAATTGCCAAAATAGCTGTAGGCCGTCATTGCCCGAATGGTCTCACCGTTGATAGTCACTCGAACGTCCCACTGATCCTGTGGTTTCTCCAAAATCGTATATTCAATCTGGCGTTCAATTTGTCCGCCACCACAATATACAATACCCTCGGGTTTATCGATTGATACCGTAGTGCCCCTGTCTCGGGAATCACAAGCTCTGCGCAGAGACTTGATAGCTGACCCGGAATCCTTCAAGTCAAAGATTCCGTAGCTGACATCCTGATCAATCATGGACAGGTTCAAAACCGCGTTCCCTGCAATCTGATCGAGAATGAAGTCGTAGTCCGATTTTTCAGAGAATACGATCTCCACGGGATAATTATCGACAATACGTATTTCAGAGTTCGTCGTGCCTGCCTGGAAAGCGCCTACTTCTGTCGCTCCATCCTTCATAAATCGGATGGACAAGCCCTGCTCTCGCTCAATGTCCTGTGCATCCTCGTAGCCTGCAGGTGCGAAACGAATCCTGTCACACTGCAACTCAAGCGTCATGTTGTTGGTCTGGATAAATGCGTTTGGAGCGGGCGAGCCGCTGAAGTTCCAACTGGCGAGTGCCGGCGAACATATGGCAACCATCGCAGCTATGGACATTGAGGCTAAAGCGACAGATCGATACATGCTGGATCCTCTTGGACGGGATTTTGCCGGGGTCTTTCAGAGGCTGTTAAAGATATGTCGGAATGGCTCACCATGCAAGCCAATGGTTATTCTCTTCCGATCGACCGTCTGGGCTGAATGGCCGACTACAGTACGATTACCCATTCAACACTAGCCGCCCTGACGCTCGGTAACGTAACGACGGACTATGCAACAGGCGTAGACAAGAGTCGTGTTAAACACACCAACTAGTGCCAGGACTGTAAACCAGATGCTTCTGTCGATCCATGTCGGCGTAACTGATGGCTCGCCGCCGCCAATCAAGATTGGCACCGTCGCGAAAGCAAGGCCGATGAAGATGCCGTCGCGTACTACACGCAGGGTCGCCATGGTAGCCGCAGCGATTGCCAGCGCAGGTTATCCGGAACTCTGAAGTAGATGCAGCCGCCTGCGATTAGATTCAGCAGCACGATCCACAGAAATCCGCGCGGGGGCGGAAAATCGGCGCCGGCCAGGAGCAAGGCCAGCCAAGCGATTGAAAAGGCGAGTGCCAGCCAGAAAGCAAACCTGGTATTGGACCCTCGGTTCAGGCCCCGGGTGGTGACTGGCGGGCTACGGACGGGAAACGACACTGCGGAAGCTGCCGTTACTCCAGACCAACGCCTTGATGCAAGGCTGCCAATCGGCCGACTCGCATGCCGCGCTATAAACATGCAGCAGCAATACGGGCTGGTCGTCCCAGTGTATGACCTTCCAGCGCAGTGCCTGGAATTCGACCGGCTTGCCCTCGACGATGACCGTTAGCGGACAGCCACCGCTGCCACAATAAGGTGTCACTGCAGTCGAACATGAAAAATGGTTGGCGTCGACAACCTGCTCAGGAGCGCCGTCTCCCGTCAGGTCGAGTTGCGTTATGGCACCCTCGTCAGCATGGAATTCACCGTCGTTTATGGAACGGCAATGCTCCGCTGCTCGCTTGAGCACCTCGGCGGCAAGATCTGCAGCCTGCGACGGCGCAACCCCTCCGACCAGGGCCGCGATACCCATGCAAACCACGAATAATGAATGCTTCACGACACCCCTCCGGTAACTGGGAGACAACTCGCCCGACTGCCATTAGTATTACAGTCGCAATGTCTCGTCACAAGGCGAACTCCAGAAAAAAAGGGGGCAGAGCCCATTTACTCCCGGGGCATGAACAATTTGTTTGGGTCGAGCGGATTGAAGCTAATGGATAATTAGTGGGTAGTCGCTTTCCAGGTATTTCGAGTTTGCAGGTATGCAGAGTCAGGCACAAAATATGTGTTTAATACTTCTACGCGGGTAATGTCATTTCGTCCAGCGCCTCGCGCAGTTGCAGCCCAAAACCCTGAACGTCCGAGAACATCCCTGAAGTTTAAGGAAATTTCCTGCATGTCTGCTTTGACGGCAACTCCGGAGGTACAGTTACAGCTAATATGTAGGTGGCGCGTTCACGAACGGGGAAGAACCGCTTAAGACAAGAGTATGAGCAACTTTCTGGTACCGCCAATCGAGTGTGTGAAGAGGGGTCCCTTAAAAGTCCCGTAATGGTATTACTGCGCAGCGCCTAGCACTTCAGACGCTACCGTAATAATCTGATCTTAATAGAGAAATATGGTAGCTACGGGTGGACTTGAACCACCGACCCCAGCATTATGAATGCTGTGCTCTAACCAGCTGAGCTACGTAGCCAAAAAGGAGCGATAGATTACCTGAAAACGGTAGGCCTCGACAAGTTGCCTTGTGTTTCGGGTGTAAGCAGGTTTGCTCCGGCCTGAATCGCTAGACATTAAAGCGGAAATGCATCACATCGCCGTCCTGAACGATATATTCCTTACCTTCCAGACGCAGTTTACCCGCCTCTTTTGCGCCGTTTTCACCCTTGAACGCAATAAAATCGTCATAGGCGGTTACTTCTGCCCGAATAAAGCCCTTCTCGAAATCGGTGTGGATCTCACCGGCCGCCTGCGGTGCAGTCGCCCCGACTTTCGTGGTCCAGGCGCGCACCTCCTTCACACCGGCAGTAAAATAGGTCTGCAATCCAA
Source organism: Gammaproteobacteria bacterium (assembly GCA_032124375.1). GTDB lineage: Bacteria > Pseudomonadota > Gammaproteobacteria > UBA9214 > UBA9214 > UBA9214. Next base: position 4,283 of record JAQBDO010000325.1, on the reverse strand, counting down.
GCAGCCTGTAACCGGCGCGGATGACGCGGTTCAATCCGGGTTCGTCAAATCCCAGTTCCTTCATGTATTCATCGCGTTCGCCAGCATCCAGTTCAACCAGCTCTGCTTCAATGGCCGCACACACCGCGACCACCTCGGCGCCCTCGTCTGCAGCACGCGCAGCGACCTTGTCGAGGTAAGGGTTGTTCTCGAAACCGTTCTCACTGACATTGGCAACGTACATCACCGGCTTGGCCGTCAGCAGATGCAGGTCATAAATCAATGCCTGCTGTTCGGCATCCAGCCCCATGTTAATTACAGCCCCACCGGCATCAAGCGCATCGCGTACGGCTTCCAGCACGACCAGTGCTGCCTTCGCGTCCTTGTCTCCGCTCTTGGCAATCTTGCTGGCGCGCAGGATTCTTTTCTCCACCGTTTCGAGGTCGGCAAGACCAAGCTCGGTGTTAATCACTTCCACGTCGCGCAACGGGTCCACACTGCCTGACACGTGCACAACGTTGTCATCATCAAAACAACGTACCACCATGCAGATCGCATCAGTCTCGCGAATATTGGCAAGAAACTTGTTGCCCAGCCCCTCGCCTTTTGATGCGCCTTCCACCAGCCCGGCGATATCGACGAACTCCATGGTAGTGTTCAGTATTTTTTGCGGTTTGACGATTGCAGCGAGTTGCTCGAGACGCTTATCCGGCACGAAGACAATGCCGACATTCGGATCAATAGTGCAAAACGGATAGTTTTCCGCCTGTATGCCTGCCTCGGTGAGGGCATTAAACAGGGTGGATTTACCGACGTTGGGAAGACCAACAATGCCACATGCAATACTCATTCGCTTGTTACCATCAGGTTCTCATGGTGCACAGCCCGCATTATTTTGCGGTGTGCAATTCTTGCATTGCAGCTTCAATGTTGCCGGCAATGATGTCCGGCAGTACGTTTACCGCCTCATTAATAGCCTGGTCGATCGACAAACGATCACCACGGGACGGTGCCTTCAATACATAGCCCACCACATCGTCACGATCACCCGGGTGACCGATACCAATGCGCAGTCGCAGGAACTCATTGCCACCCAAGTGCGGGATCAGGTCGCGCAGGCCATTGTGGCCACCGTGACCACCACCCTTCTTGAGTTTGACGGTACCCACCGGCAAATCCAGATCGTCATGCACAATCAGAACCGCGTTACGTGGAATCCGATAGAACCCGGCCAGCGTGGCCACCGGCATGCCACTGCGATTCATGAAGTCCATGGGTTTTTGCAGGTGAAACTCGTAACCCGCCAGGTTACAGTGGGCAACCTCGCTTTTGTACTTGCTCTCGGACTTGAACTGCGTATGGCAGTGGCGCGCAATTTCGTCTACGAACCAGAACCCGGCGTTGTGCCGGGTCTGTTCGTACTTTGCCCCGGGATTACCCAGCCCGGCAACAAGCTGTATGGCAGTCAACGATCAACAGCCGCCTAGCTGTCCTCATCATCAGCCTTGGTTTCTTCGCCAGCTTCAGCAGCCGGCGCTTCTTCCTCTTCCTCGACTTCAGTACGCTTGGCATGGATCGAAACCACAGCCAGGTCATTCTCACGTGCCAGGTCAATCAGCATCACGCCCTCAGGTACCTTCAGGTCTGACAGATGCTTGACATCACCCACTTCCATCTCGGAAATGTCGAGCTCGATATACTCGGGCAGGTCCTTCGGCAGACACTCAATAGCGACTTCCGTCAGGTCATGGGAAACCAGCGCGCCAGCCTTCACGGCAGCAGAGCTGTCTTCGCCAAGAATATGTACCTGTGCATGTGTCTTGAGTTTCTCTGATTCTTTAACACGCTGCAGATCCATATGCATGACGATCGGGCGACTCGGATGACGCTGCAAGTCACGCAGGATGGCACGCGTTTCAGAACCACCGGACTTGATGGTCAGGATGTGTGAGTAAAACGCCTCGTTTTCGAGGTTTCTCAATACTTCATTGTGCAACAATGTCAGTGACTCGGGATCTTTTCCACCACCATACATAATCGCAGGTACCTTGCCCGCATGACGCAGGCGGCGGCTCGCACCCTTACCTGTATCAGTACGCGCCTCGGCGTTCAGTTCAAAATTAATAGCCATGTTACTTCTCCAAAAAAATGCACCTTGCGATGCCAGTAATATCTTCCCCGCGACCAGGGGAGACAACAAGCCGACACGCCCGTTCGGGCATGCCGGCGAAAACGGCGTCAGTCCATGTACAGCGAACTGACCGATTCTTCATTACTAATGCGGCGCATGGTCTCAGCCAGCATCGTGGCAATACTCAACTGGCGTATTTTGCCACACGCCTGCGCATTCTCGCGTAACGGAATGGTATCAGTGACAACCAGCTCATCCAGTTCCGAGGCATCGATATTCTCCACTGCCGCACCGGATAACACCGGGTGTGTGCAGTAGGCCACCACGCGTGCGGCCCCCCGTTGTTTCAGGGCCAGCGCCGCCAGACACAGCGTACCGGCAGTATCAACCAGGTCATCCACCAGAACACAGGTGCGCCCGGCCACTTCACCAATAATATTCATCACCCGCGCCTCGTTCGGCCGCGGTCGACGTTTGTCGATGATCGCCAGGTCTGCGTCGTCGAGGCGTTTTGCCAATGCCCGTGCCCTGACCACGCCACCAACATCCGGTGACACGATAACGATGTCCTGGTATTTCTGTTTCCAGACATCACCCAGCAATATCGGTGATGCGTAGACGTTGTCGACCGGTATATCAAAAAATCCCTGTATCTGGTCGGAATGCAGATCAACCGTTAACACCCGGTCGGCTTTCACATTGCCGATCATCTGGGCAACCACCTTGGCCGTGATCGGCACCCGCGACGAGCGCGGCCGGCGGTCCTGCCGCGCATAGCCAAAATACGGCACAACCGCCGTAATACGTTGCGCCGATGAACGCCGCACGGCATCGATCATCACCAGCAGTTCCATTAAATGATCATTGGTCGGCGCACAGGTGGACTGCAAAATAAAAACATCCTTGCCGCGGACGTTTTCCATAATTTCCACCTGCACCTCACCGTCACTGAAGCTGCTGACATGCACTTCACCGAGGTTCACTCGCAAATGACTCACAATATCCTTTGCCAGCTGCGGGTTCGCATTACCGGTGAACACCATTATCTGGCTGTCTGAATCAGAGGCGGTCATACCATTCATAATCGTTTCATTTCACCGCTGTTTTGTTTGCGCCAACCGGGCCTCGACGGGTACGGGCACTCTTGCACTTACCTGTGCTTCGCGATACCCGGACATCCTGCCCATCGTCGCGTTGCTCCTTTACTCGTCCTGCCCTGTCATCACTCAGGACGGGTAAAGCACCGCGTACCCATCAATTGTCAAACCTTGAGGTTCTCATCCTGCCGTCTGTAACGTCAGGGGCCATCGCCTGCGGCGATGTTTACCTATGGCTGGGACGGCAGGATTCGAACCTGCGCATACGGGGATCAAAACCCCGGGCCTTACCGCTTGGCGACGTCCCATTAAATCATCCGGCACGATATTCACGCGGGACTGTTCTCTTACACCAGCGCCTGTCGCAATGGCGAGAGGTTGACACCGCGTGCAACAAAGCTGCTGCAGTTGGCGGGAACCTGCCCGGCAACCACGTTTGCAGCGGCTTCTGATTCAAATTCTGCGAACACACAAGCACCCGTCCCTGTCATTCGGGCCGGGGCATAGGCATTCAACCAATCGAGGGCTGCCGCAACTTCCGGGTACCTGCGGCGCACCACCGCCTCACAGTCATTCTTGCCGACACCCGCAAGAGGGTCGGGTATTCTCGTTCGGGGCGTGTCCCGTGTCAAACCCGAATCCGAAAAAATATTGGCCGTTGATACGCTTACCTGCGGATTCACCACCAGAAACCATGGCTCTGGCAAGGTCACTGGGGTCAGAATCTCACCGACCCCCTCAGCCCAGGCCGCCTCACCGTGAATAAACACCGGCACATCCGCTCCCAGGCTCAACCCCAGTACCGCCAGCGCTGTGCGCGGAAGGTTCAGCTTCCACAACTTGTTCAACACAGCCAGGGTCGTTGCCGCATCCGAGCTGCCCCCCCCCAAACCACCCCCTGCAGGCAACCTTTTGTCATTGTAAACAGTGACTCCGGTGGTACAGCCGGTCGCTTGCTGCAACAATTTTGCCGCCCGCACACACAAATCGAGCGCCGCCGGCACGCCGGCCGGTTCCCCCGCCAATTGCACCTCGCCGTCCGTACGCAGGTCAAAATAGAGCCAGTCACTAAAGGT
>JAQBDO010000324.1:0-14689 GCA_032124375.1 Gammaproteobacteria bacterium | reverse complement strand
GCGACCGTCGATGACGGGCCATCGCGCGAGTTCGTGCAAGAAATCGAGAGCCGCCTGGCCCGTTCACCGGTGAAGGACATATTCATCTACGTCAATGGATACAAGGTGAACTTCGAGAATCCGCTGCTGGTGACGTCCGAGATGTGGCATTTTCTCGGTTATGAAGGAGCAGCCATTGCGTTCTCATGGCCATCGACGCCGGCGCGGCTCGCCTACCTGAAGGACATCGAGACTGCACGCGTTTCGGCCTGGGGTCTACGCAAGTTCCTCGAGTTCCTCGCCAGCGAGACCTCCGCCGAGCGCATCCACATCGTCGGCTACAGCGCCGGAACCCGCGTGGTGCTTACGACTCTCTATGAAATGGCGCTGATCCACCAGCATGAAACCCAGTCGGAAGTCAGCAGCACGACCCGGCTCGGCAACGTCATCTTGGTCGGTTCGGACGTCGATACCGGCACCTTCGCCAGCTACATCATCGACGGCCTGCTGCGCGTGCAGGACCGGTTGACACTCTACACATCGCCGAGCGACCAGGCCCTGCATCTGTCGCAGAAGATTTTCGCACATCGGCGCCTTGGCCAGATCCTGCCCGGCACGCTGGACGAGCGGATGCGCCAGTTCGCCGATTCCTCGTCGCGTCTCGCCGTGATCGATGTTGCCGACGCCGACAATTTCGACGACGGTAACGGTCATGCCTATTTCCGCAAGAGCACCTGGGTCAGCAGCGACATACTGATGTCGCTGCGCTACGGGCTCGCTCCGGCTGAACGCGGCCTGGAACAGCGCGACGATTCGCCGGTCTGGCGCTTCCCGGACGACTATCTCGCACGCTTCGAAACTGCGCTTGCAAAGGCCGATACAGCGCGGCGCGCGGCCGGCGGACAGGACGTACAGCCCGCGGGCACATTACACTAGCTTACGAAGCGTGCTTGCCGCGCCATTGAGAACAACCGAGTTGACAAAGCACGACAAAGAGCAGCCGCAAACACCATCGGCGCATCACCCGCGGCAAGGCAACCATCGGCCACCGGCCTGGTTCCTGCTGCTGTTGCTAGTCCCCCTGCTCGCCAGTGCCGGACAACCACTGCGCGTCGCGGTCATCTCGGATCTGAACGGCGACTACGGCAGCACCCGTTACGAGGCAACAGTCGACGGAGCAATATCCCGCATACTCGCTCTGAAACCGGACCTGGTGATAAGCACCGGCGACATGGTGGCCGGCCAGCGCAGGCCGCATCTCACCCGGACCGAGGTTGAACAGATGTGGAACGCCTTTCACACGCATGTCAGCGAGCCGCTGCGGGCCGCCGGCATCCCCCTGGCCATCACCCCCGGTAACCACGACGCCTCGGCCTATGACGGCTTTGACCTGGAGCGCACGATTTTTAGCGAACAGTGGTTACCCCGCCGCCCCGCGGTGCGGTTCATCGACGATACCGCTTACCCATTCCACTACGCCTTCAGCTACGGTGACATCCTGTTCATTTCACTCGACGCGACAACCATCGGACGTCTCCCTGAAACCGGGATGGCATGGCTACGCCAGCTGCTCGCCAGGCACGGACCGGGCTACCAGCGGCGTGTCGTCTTCAGTCACCTGCCGCTGTGGCCCTTTGCGCGGGGGCGCGAGCGAGAGTTTATCGGTGACCCCGGGCTGCAGGTGCTGCTGGAGGAAGCCGGTGTTGAGCTATACCTCAGCGGCCATCACCATACTTTCTATCCCGGCGTCAGTGGCAAGATCACTTTTGTGAGCCAGGCCTGTCTCGGAGCCGGTCCGCGTCGGCTGATCGGCACTGAGAATCGCTCCCCCAGGAGCTTTACCTTACTCGAGTTCCCGGCAGAGAGCATACAGGTCACCGCCTTCGAGGCACCGCAGTTCCAGAGCCCGGTTGACTGGTCCTCGCTGCCGGAACGCATCCACTCTTCCGCCGCCGAGTTGCTGCGCGCGGACCTCGCACAGGGAGTGAACGTCAGGCCCGGCACAACCGCCACACGCACGCTGAATCATTGAACGGGAATTGCATGTGCTTGCCTGAAATCATCCCTGCTCATGCCATACCTTGCCGAAGGACGATGACCCTGCCCTCACTGGCAATGAATTCGCTACTACAGGCGGCTGCCGGATCGAACAGGATTGCCAGCTCTGACCCAATGACATGCACATCAAAACAATAGTCGCCGCACTCAGCCGCTTGAGCCTTTCCGTCCGCATCATTACCGGCCTGGCACTAGGTATATTCACCGGACTGTTCTTCGGGGAGCCGACCGCGGCCCTGCAACCCGTCGCTGATATCTATATCCGGCTGATGCAGATGACGGTACTGCCCTACCTGGTGATGTCACTGATCATCGGCTTCGGGCAGCTCGAGGCGGATCAGGCAAGGCGCCTTGCTTTGCGCGGCGGAGTGCTGCTTCTGCTGGTCTGGATACTGTCGTTTGCGGTGATCGCAGCAATGCCGGCCGCTTTCCCCTCCATGCAGAGCGCCTCGTTCTTCAGCAATGCCCTCATCGAACCCAGGCAACCCTTCTCGATCGCAGACCTCTACTTCACCGCTAACCCGTTCAACTCGCTGTCCAACGCCGTGATACCCGCAGTCGTCCTGTTCAGCTCGATGATTGGTATTGGCCTGATCGGTCTCAAGGACAGGGAACGCGTACTGGGGACCCTGCGCGTATTGAACGCCTCGATCATCCGCATCACCCATTTCATCATCAGCCTGACACCCGTCGGTGTCTTCGCCATCGGGGCAGTAACCGCGGGCACGATGACGCCCGAAACATTCGCGAGACTGGAGGTCTACTTCATCACCTTTGGCGCTGCATCACTGCTGCTTGCCTTCCTGGTGCTGCCGCTGCTGGTAACCGCGTTGACACCATTCAGGTACCGCGAGGTCATCACGGTTGGCAGGGAAGCGCTGCTCACGGCGTTCGTCACCAATAACGCGTTCATTGTGTTGCCGATTCTGGTGGATCGCACCAGGGTACTGCTGCGGCGACACAGGCTGCTCACTGCGGAAAGCGAGTCTGCCGCTGAACTCCTGGTGCCCATCCTGTTCAACTTTCCCAACGCCGGGCGGCTGCTGACCCTGCTGTTCGTGCCGTTCGCCGCGTGGCTGGCTGGCAGTTCCCTGTCCACTTCCGACTATTTCAGCCTGTTCGCGGTGGGTGTGCCGAGCTATTTTGCCAAGGCACAGGTGGCACTGCCCTTCCTCATGGATTTCTTCGGACTGCCACATGACCTGTTCCAGCTCTACATCCCGACCACCATCATCAGCGGCAAGTTCGACTCCATGGTAACCGCGATGAATCTGCTGGTATTCGCCCTGCTCGGTGCGGGCGCCATGGGCGGATTTATGGTGATACAACGCAGGCGGCTGCTGGCCGCCGGCGCCATGATGGCAGCCGGCACGCTCATCACCGTCATAGCTGTATGGCTAGTGCTCGACGCGACCATCGACACCACCTACCACAAGGACGAGATGCTGCGGCAGATGCATACCCCCCGCAATATTTCATCCGCCATCATCCACCGAGAGCTCGCCAGTGTGGACATCGAGGATACATCCAGCGATTTGCCGGCACTCGAACGCATTCGGGAGCGCGGCACCCTGCGTGTCGGCTATGATCCGGCCAACCTGCCGTTCAGCTTCTTCAACCTCGATGGCGAGCTCGTCGGCTTCGATATCGAACTGGCCAAGAGCCTGTCAGAGTCATTCGGTGTCAAGGCCGAGTTCGTCCCCGTTGAATGGCCGAAGCTGCCCGCGATGCTTGCAGACGGCGTCATCGACGTGATGCCGGGCACCTGGTACCGGCCGTTCTGGCTTCCTTCCCTGCGCCTGTCGGCACCCTACATGACAGGGACCATGGGTCTGGCGGTACGAGACGATCGCCGCCACGAATTTGCCAGCATCGAGGAGTTGCATCGCAGCCATGACCTGAAGATAGGCGTACCGCTTGATGCCCGCCAGGTACAGTACAGCATGCGACGCTACTTCGGGGATGCAGACGTAGAGTTCATCACCCTGGAATTCTGGCAGCCCTTCTTCGAGGGCAAGCACCCCGAACTGGACGCGTTCCTGGTACCCGCAGAAAATGGTTCCGCCTGGTCGCTGCTGCACCCCGAGTACACCGTCGTCGTGCCGCAGCCGGATCCGGTGAAGGTACCCTCGGCCTTCGGCCTGGCCCTGAACGCCGGAGAACTGACGGACGCCGTCAACGAATGGGTGGTATTTGCGACCAACGAGGGCATGATCCAGCGAGCCTATGACTACTGGATTCTCGGCCAGGGCGCCGGGGAAAAGCGCCCGCGCTGGTCAATTGTCAGGGACGTGCTCGGCTGGGTCGAATAGACAGTGCCGACATCGTTGCAGCACATCTCGTTGTCAGCTCATGCTGGTCATCCGATCCATATGTTCTTCGCTACTTCATCCGCGGCGGTTACGGGCTTGTGCACGCCAAGCCGCAGTCCAGAGACGCTGGGGTCACTGTTTATCTTCATTGCGGCGGGTTTTCATGCAGCCACCATGGCGTCGAAAATACCTGCGCCTCCTCCTGACCGCCTTCCGGACAGAAGCAATGAATGCTGTCATTTAGATGGTATTTTCAGAATTCCGTCTCGAGTGACTTGTCCGTTATCCTGAAGGCGCCCTTTGCCTGCTGCTCCTCGATGAATATCAAACACAACACTCGTCGACCGCATTCGAGTCTGCCCGCGCCCCCACGAGCGCGCGCCGGATTCATCGTTGGCCTCTATTCAGAAGAGCCGGTAGCGGCTGCCTGCAAGACCCTATTCTGATCGAGCAGTCGTCGGTTCAGGGTCAATCGAGACCTGCTGAGGCACTTCCACCACACGGTGGCTTCCGAAAAGGATACCTGCCAGCAGCAGGAGCTTGAATGCCTGCCCAAAGGTGATATCCCTGACACCAAATACCTCTGGCATGGTGCTGTTCCAAAGCCAGCGGAATACCACGACAATGATGGCGACCAGCACCAACCCGATGACGAGACCCACGATCATGCCGACTACATTTTCATTCATATCCAACTCTCCTTCTCACAGGGCAATCTATTATCATACAGCCAGTTTGATGATCCGACTCTCGCTTGAAGCATGTATCGTTTCATCAAGCATCTCAGCAGAAATCGAAAATAGTACCGCACAACATTGACAGGCTGCAAAGACCGGTTACAGACGACATAGAAGGAGACGACTGCAGGTATGACAAATTCTCAAGTCACGAAACCATTTGAAACAGACCACACCTCCAGATGCATGCAGTTGCTGTGTACCATTCCGGTGCTCTTCACAGCATTGTCACTGCAAGGTTTCGGAGGCCTGGCAGCAGCCGCAACGTTCAACGGCACGTCTATCAAGCATCGTTCGCCTCATGGACTCGAGGAGCAATGCATCATTCTCTACAGGATACCCGGTGGCACCTACAGCGACGCTGACAGAGAACAGGAGCAGGCGTTTTGCAACATCGACTTCTACGACGGCAGCCATGCCCTGTGCCCGAAGGTGTTCAGCACCAGCCCGGGCACGCTGGTCTACGATCTCGCGCGCGGCGCTTTCGCCGGTGACAACCGGTCGTTCGAGGCCGAGCAATGCGCCACCAGCAGCCCGGTCAAGCGCGGCGCGCCGGGGGAGCCGGTCTCCTGGAAGATGACCATGAATGACGCACACACCAGCGCCACCTTCTCCACCGCCGCCCTGCTCTACTATCACTTTTCGCGGTATTTCAACACCGATGTGCATGTGCCGGTCAGTGTCTATCGCTCCATGGACCGCGAGAAACATCTCACACGCGTGACCCGCCGGGGCCTCGAACTGTCCGCGCAGCGCAAGGGCGGCGCCATGAACCATGCCGGCTGGGAAGTCCTGCAGAAGGCGGAAAAGAATCCGGCAGCTTACCGCGCAACTGACGAACTGTTTACACCGGACAGGAAGCAGGTCTACGGCGTCCTGCTGCAGCCACATGGCGACCGTTACGGCCCTGAGATCAACGGCACCCGTCGGTCGGGCTGGGGCGATGGCCAGAACCGGGATTTCCAGGAAACCGCGGCTTTCCGTGCACTGCGCTCCGGGCAACCGCTGGCGGAGGCCATAGACGCAGGCATCAACGAGGCGGCCGCAGACACCACCCTGCGCCAGGCCATGCGCAATGGCGTAGCACCGGAACAAATGGTGTTCTGGATGAAGGAACTCACCGAGATCACGCTGCTGGACTACATCTTCAGCCAGCAGGACCGCGTCGGCAACATTGATTACCTTACCTACTGGTACTGGGTCGATGACGACACGGTCAAGCACATGCCCGCCAGCGGCACATACCTGCCCGGTGAACTCGCCGCGCATCACGCGATTCGAATCCAGCGCACACAGCTGAACGACAACGATGCCGGTGGCAGGGTCCCCTATGCCAATTACACGAAGAAGACCGGGATGCTCGAGAAAATCCGCCATTACAGTGCGGACACCTACCGGCGCCTGCTGCGGCTGGCGGCGGACTTCGAATCCGGCGGCAAACTGCATGACTATGTCCGCGACAGCTTCGGCCTCAGCAGAGCCCAGTTCGAACAGGTGGTGAACAACACCCGGCTGGCAGCCGGGATCCTGCGTGACAGCTGCCGCGCGGACAAACTCCGCTTCGACCTCGATCCCACCGCCTTGCTGCTCACCGGCAAGGTAGAGCAACAGCAAATCGACTGCGACCGGCCCTGAGGTGGGCAACGGAGACGTCTCGACCATCAGTGTCGAACAGGGCGAGAACGCCACCATCGTCCTGGTGCGCGTGCCGGGCGCGCAGAGGCACTGGTGTTGCAGCTATGGTTATACCGACAAGGGTCCAGGTGTGATGCAGGTCCTCTACATGGGTGATGGAAAGCCCGTCAATAAGTTCTGGCGCTCTAACTGCCAGGCTTGTTCGATAAAAGCACGCTGCACTACCAACAAATACTGACGGGTAGCACGCTGGGAACACGAGGATGTGCTGGATCGTGTTCAGGATAGGCTGGATGCTGAACCTGAGCGTATGCGGATACGCAGAGAAACAGTGGAGCATCCTTTTGGTACGATCAAGTCATGGATCGGTTCTACACACTTCCAGATGAGGACACTAAAGCACGTGAGTACCGAGATGAGTCTGCATGTGCTCGCCTGTAATTTAAAACGTGCGATGAGTATTTTGGGAGTCAAGCCGTTAATCCAGGCGATACAGGCATGACGCCTGTATTTTTCTTATAAATACTGTGTTCGCAACCGCTGTCATGCCTTCTCACGGGACGAATATGCAAAAACATCTCACCGCATCAGAACAACATGTGCAGAGAAAAAGCGGACAGACATCCATGAGAGTGCTTCCGAGTGCGTCAACTGGTTACATTGACTGATGATTTTGAGTTTTCACACACTCTGGACCCGTTTGAGACCTTCGATCAGAATGCAGGAACGGCAGGAACGTACTAAATTCGGGCCGGTATAGGCCCCAAATCTGAAATACTACGACCTTGTAAAAACTTTTAAATATTTGTTAAATTACAGCAGCAGTTGCTACAAACCAAAATAAATTACAAAGGAGTCCAACAGATGAAATCTCATTTTATTGCCATTAGCGTGCTTGCGCTCGCTTCAGCAACACTGGGCATGTCAACCGCATACGCTGACAAAATGAAGTGCAAGTCAGATGGCGACTTTGTCCGTTGTGCATTGCCTAATGCCAATCATCGACACGTCAATCTGCACGAGGAAACCAGCCATAACAAGTGTGAAAAGGGTTACACCTGGGGCACCGATAGTGACGGGATCTGGGTCGACGGAAAATGTAAGGGGGTTTTTCACTACCGTAGTGATAAGGGACACCACGAAGACTACCAGGAGAAGCATAGCCGCCATGAGGGTCGGTCGGGTGATTGTCCATCGAATATCCGGGGCAATGAATGTGAGTATTACAGGGACGGCTACAAGGCCGGTAAACAGGATGGCAAGGCAAGCATGAGCCGTTACTATGGGCGCCATTCGGATGATTATGATAGTCGCTTTGAGGAGTACTTTGCCAGCGGCTACAAGGCTGGGTGGAATGACTTTCGCTAGTCAGAAAAACAGCAAGGCAAGTGCTTTGCAAATGCTGGCGGTTGCTTTGCGACCGCCAGCATGATCTGGCTGGTATTTATCATAAACAGACAACAAAGGGGTAACCAGATATGAAGGGTTTTCTTATCGCGGTCATTTTTCTGGTCATTGGCGGTATCGCCGGTGGTTTACTTGCGCTTGGTACGGGAGCCGGGCTCGGCGCTGCTGGCGGACTAATTGTTGGTTCACAGGCAGGCGTTTGTTTTGCGATGGAGACGGCAAAGAACGATGGCCTGCTCACGGCGGAACAGGTCGACAAGATCATCGTGGATACGGTTAGCACTATCCGCGGAAAATCATCGGCTGGTGCTGCCAAGGATATCGAATGGATCGGCAGTGAAAAGGATTGCGCGGACATGGCGGCGAAAATGGAAGCGGAAAGCGCCAAGTCGTTAAAATAGCCATTCTGAGAGTGATTCTACCGCAGCCAGGCTGGGCAAGGTACTGATCACCTGCAGGCAGATGCCAGCGTCGTCCGGCGTGCCGGGTCCCGGCGAGGTGACGATCCCTTCCGGTTTCATCTTCGTGATGTCATCGACGGTTACCGCATCGTTTCGTACGGTTTCAACTTCCGCGCCCAGCTTGCCCAGGTATTACACGAGGTTGTATGTGAAAGAGTCGAAGTTGTCGATCATGAGGATCATCAGTTCTCATCCTGCGTTAACGCTCAGGACTTGAAAAATGAATCTTGCCACCTTGAGGGCTGGAACCCTAATCCTGCGCGGTTCTACTACCCGCTTCAATAAAGAAACCTGCCTTGTATACTGTGGCTAACATTACCTCAATATAGCGGCACCTTTGTAATTGGAGAAGATGTTAGCCGTGTGTAAAATTGTCTTTGGATGGAGGCTCCCGACGAAATGAAAAAGTGGACAATGATTGCGGCCGTAGTTATCGCTTCCTGGTCAACCTCCTCCCCGGCGGACTCGACCGATGCGCGTTGCGATATTTACGCTGTCGGCTCGGATCATGCCAGCAAGATGATCCCCTGCACATTTAGCCAGCGCCAGGGCTACGTGACCATCACCCGCGGCGACGGTGTCACTCACGACCTATCGCCCGTGGGCGACACGTCCGGTAATTTTCTGGACCAGGACAGACGACCGGTCTACCGCCAAAGTGGCCTCGGCGATGAGGGGCTAATTTTCCGCTTCGAGGATGAAAGCGTTTATCTCTACTGGAATACCGCAGCGTTGTACCCGCAGGACGACGAGGACAACTGGACAGCGCCATTCACCACGGCCGACTATAATGCGACCATACGCCTGCGTTGCCGCGCGGCGGGTGACTCCGAATTCGGCAGTTGTCCGGCCGGCATTCTGCGCATGGAAAACGGCCAAGCCACGATTGTGGTGCAGAACCAGCTGGGCGAGCAATTCAGCATCAATTTCATGAGCGATTATGTTAACGCCACCAACCGGGAGGTAGACGCCGTTCTCGAGGGCGACACCTGGACCGTAACCGTCGACAACGGCGAGGTATACGAAGTGCCGCTAGCCGCCATCGAGGGTGGTTAGCGCCGCAGGAGATTTGACCGTGAGGAACCTAAAAAACACAACAACGGCTGCCTCGATTCTGTTGGCCGCGATCACGATGGCCGGCTGCTCACCGGAAAGTGGAAGTCAGGAGGCCGTGACAGCGATGGATCCCGGGGCGACAGTAGCCGCAGCTAACGAGGAATCCCGGGCTCAAGATACCGTCTCAGAACTGGCTGGAACATCGTGGCAGCTGGTCAAAATCATGGGGATGGACGACAGCCTCGCAGAACCTGAGAACCGTTCGCTCTATACACTCGAGTTCAGCGATGCCGGAAAGGCTGCCCTGCTCGCGGACTGCAACCGGGGCACCGGATCCTGGACATCGAAACACTCCGGACAACTTCAGTTCGGACCCATTGCCACGACGCGTGCCATGTGCCCGCCGGGTTCGCTGTCAGACAAGTATCTTGCGGAGTTCGAATGGGTGCGGAGCTACGTTATGAGGGATGGACACCTGTTCCTGGCCACCATGGCCGACGGCTCGATTATCGAGTTCGAGCCCGCCCTGGCGGCACCTTTGGCAGCGACCGTGCTCGGTGAAGAGGTCCGCACAGCGGACGCTGGCGAAATGCAGCAGATCATCATTACCAGGCTGTTCGATCAGTACGCGGCGGACCACGGCATTGAAGCGGCGGAGTCGGAAATAACCAGCTTCGTCGAAAAGCTGCGGCGCGCGTTGGAGGGGGACGAGAACCTGACCGCCGATGACGACCTGACGACGGAGGAGACCGAGCAGGTTGACACCATGCGCCGCAAAATGGCGCGCTCGATGATCCGGCAGTGGAAGCTGAGCCGTGCGCTCTACAAACACTATGGTGGTCGAATTATCTACCAGCAACTTGGCCCCGAGCCACTGGACGCTTATCGCCAATACCTGGAGGAGCGGCAGGCCGCGGGCGATTTCTCGATTATCGAACCCGCCTTCGTGGATGAGTTCTGGCGCTATTTCACCGATGACTCGATCCACTCGTTCTTCGAACCGGGCACCGAGGCATCCGCATTCGTGCTACCACCGTGGGAGCAGCTGTCCTAGGCGAATTGCTAATCATCACCTGAAAACGACAACTTAAACAGACTTGTTCCTGAAAGTAACCTTCCCTACCCTGCTCCGCCATGAAGGATCTGCTGATACTCCTCGCACATCTATTGACTACAGTCGCCAAACTCCCGGGGTCCGGCGGTGCGCGGGCCGTTGTCGCGGACAGCCTGCTTATGAAGCAGCAGCTTCTGGTCGATGTTTCTCGATCCACGCCGGATCCAGCGAGCTGCGGTAATTCTTCGGCCATCGACACTTTTGAAATTTCACGACCTATTCAAAAAGCGCAAGTACCGACTGCTGTACTCATCGAGTAAACCTGGGAAGCCAGCTCCCAAGGGTCCATCACCGGAACTTATCCAAACGATTGTTGAATTAAACCAACAGTAGGCGCTCCAGGCGACGACGCAACCCGCGCTTTGGCTGCCTTAGAGTCGCCAGCAAATCAACAAAGCGTTTTGAATCAGCATCGACAAGGATGTCGTTAGACGGGTCCTCGCTGCACATTATCGTCCAGGCACAGATGACAGCGGTCCGTCATGGTTAACCTTCCTGGGACACACGAAGGACAGTCTTTGGACGGTAGCGCACCCGCTGAAGCTAGCGGCGCGCATCAACCGCTAGCCGCAAAACCCAGGAACTATTCATGGAGTTGACACTGCAACGGACTTTTTCAGACGCCGATTGCTGCATGAACAGGAATTCGCCAGGACAACAGGCGCACGCCAACTTCTGCCCTTCCCGAGAGAATGGCGAACGGTGAAAATGCCGCAAGTTCGGACATTCCTGTCCAGCTATGGCCGCGAATCACGAAACCGTCCAAAAGGGAATCCGATTAATGGATCTGGACCCTAAGCGCGCATTTTCTTTATCTTCGTCCAGACCAGACGGCCCCAAACAAACGCGAGAACGACTAGCCCAATTAATGTGAGAAAGATCGAGAGTGGCAGAAAGAAGCTTTCTTGAAGTACGTTATTCGCGTCCAACCGATTGCCATAGAATATCTTCTCCATGGCGCCGCACACGACACCAACAATCACAAGCCCAATGCCTACAAGGCTCGATGTAGAAATTGGTTTTCGATTTTGTTTTATTGCCACGCGCCGCCAACTTTCGCGTACCGGACGACTTGATAAATGGCGATATTCTCGCCCGAGAGAATCCTGATGAGATCTGGAACGCTTTGAATGGGTAAATCCATCTCAAAGCCGTGCGCAAGTCGATGAAGGCGCTTTGCGTGCTCGCTTCCCAAAAAGCTGTTCAGCGCTCGCTCCGCAACACCGTTGGTATCTCTTATCTCAAAGTAAAAACGGTATAGATCTTCCGTATAGTCAAGCGGAGTTCCAATTTCAGAAGTCTCGTACGGCGGATCGGCGTTCTTCGAATTCATAGCCGCCGTTCAATTGCATTTGCGATAGGTGTAGTCGCCGAACTCAAGCCAATCCTTACCTTTATCACTGTAGACAAGCATCTCTGACCTGTCCTCGCCCAACAGGGCGACCACGAAACCCAGTGGAGGTTTGGAATTGCCAAAATAGCTGTAGGCCGTCATTGCCCGAATGGTCTCACCGTTGATAGTCACTCGAACGTCCCACTGATCCTTTGGTTTCTCCAAAATCGTATATTCAATCTGGCGTTCAATTTGTCCGCCACCACAATATACAATACCCTCGGGTTTTTCGATTGATACCGAAGCGCCCCTGGCTCGGTAATCACAAGCTCTGCGCAGAGACTTGATAGCTGACCCGGAACCCTTCAAGTCAAAGATTCCGTAGCTGACATCCTGATCAATCATGGACAGGTTCAAAACCGCGTTCCCTGCAATCTGATCGAGAATGAAGTCGTAGTCCGATTTTTCAGGGAATACGATTTCCACCGGATAATTATCGACAATGCGTATTTCAGAGTTCGTCGCGCCTGCCTGGAAAGCGCCTGCTTCTGTCGCTCCATCCTTCATGAATCGGATGGACAGGCCCTGCTTTCGCTCAATGTCCTGTGCATCCTCGTGGCCTGCAGGTGCGAAACGAACCCTGTCACACTGCAACTCAAGCGTCATGTTGTTGGTCTGGATAGATGCGTTTGGAGCGGGCGAGCCGCTGAAGTTCCAACTGGCGAGTGCCGGCGAACATATGGCAACCATCGCAACCATCGCAACCATCGACATTGAGGCTAAAGCGACAGATCGATACATGCTGGATCCTCTTGGACGGGATTTTTCAGGAGCCCTTCAACGGCTGTTAAAGATATATCGGAATGACTCACCATGCAAGCCAAGGGTTATTCTCTTCCGATCGACCGTCTGGGCTGAATGGCCGACTACAGTACGATTAAGACCTTGCTGACCGCACTGAAAGCACCCTAGTCAGAGTTCCTGTTTGGCGACTGTCGGCCACAATGCGACATCCTCCACCCTGTGGTGGATGGATCGACTTGAGGGCCGCCATTGTAACTACTCGGCGGTTTCCGCTTCCATTTTCGCCACCATGTCCGCGCAATCCTTTTCGCTGCTAATCCATTCCAGTTCACTGGCAACATCAGCCGATGATTTTCCGCGGATGGTATTGACCGTATCCGCGATGACCTTATCAACCTGTTCCGCCGTGAGCAGTCCATCGTTCTTAGCCGTCTGCATCGCCAGGCAGACACCTGCTTGGGAACCGACGGCAATTCCCGCAGCAGTACCCACCCCAAGCGCCAGAAAACCAGCGGCAACACCGCCAATAATCAGAAAGATGAGTGCGATTATAAAACCCTTCATATCTGCTTACTCCTTCGTTGATTGGCTGATTACCCCTTTGTCATCTGCTTATTATGTGTGTATTACCACCAAGATAATCGAACCGCCATACCACATTACATTCTATCGGTAGTTGTTCCATCCATCCTTGTAGCCTTTGGCGTAGTAATTCTTAAAGCGGCGGTCATAAGCGTCCGAGTGCCGCTCGTAGGCGCTGCTCATGCTCATCTTGGCATCCTGTTTGCCGGCATTGTAGCCATCCTTGTAATATTCACACTCGTTACCTCTGATATCAGACGGACAATCACCTGATTTGCCTTCATGGTGTTTATGTCGTTCCTTGTAGTCTTCGTGATGCCCTTCGTCACTGCTGTAATAAAAAACTCCTTTACATTTATCGTCGACCCAGATTCCGTCACTGTCAGCACCCCAAGTGTCGCCCTTTATGCACTTACTTTGGCTGGTTTCATTGTGCAAGCTGACGTGGCGACGATTGGCATCATGCAGTGCACAGCGGACAAAACTTCCGTGCGATTCGCACCTCATCATCTTGTTGGTATGAGTAGAGGATTTTGTTGGCGCTACCGCTTTGCATCCCCACATTACTGAAGCGAGGACAAGTACGATAATGGCAAAATATGAAGTTTTCATCTGACGGACTCCTCTTGTCTTTTTTTCTGTGGAACGCGGCCGCTGAAGGTTACCAACACAATATTATTAGACCTGACAGATGCTGTCGAGTCCAAGAGAATAGATGCTACGAATAGTGAATACACTCTTGCAAACATGAATGAGTCATGAGTTTCTAAGGTCCGAGGGTCGTCTCCCGCCACCGCTAATATAAGAAGCGGCTAAACGACCGGGTTGGTTCGTCTCCTGTCTTTTAGGTAAATCTTATATATAGAATGAATGGCACTAAGTTAAGCCCGTAACTTCTCAGCATGTCCGCTTCTTTCAATTTTCATCCGTGCTTTCCAGCGAGGTTTGTCCAGGCGTGGATAAGGCTTGGGCCTGCGCTTGACCGCCCGCGGTTCAATCCTGCCGGGTCGATCGGCCACCCGTATTTGAGCAATGAGCACAAACAAAGTCGCCGTGTCTTCGCCGGATCCGGAGAGAAACTGCCGTTGACTCCACGCCACCCAAATCTGCAGCGTATGCTTGAAGCTCAATTGACGCGGCAATACTTCAGCTTGCAATGCCGCCTCGGCCATCAGCAGCCGGATCAGATTATACGCCAGCAGGTAGGCCCA
>JAQBDO010000323.1:0-3048 GCA_032124375.1 Gammaproteobacteria bacterium | reverse complement strand
TGGTAGCCGAGCTTATTCAGGACCGCGTCGAACTGCACGTTGGCCGCTTTGTATAGACGCGGAGTGGTGCTGTTGAACGGAGAGCTACCGCGGGTAGTCATGCTCTCCTTGTTCCACATCGCGTCGAGGCCACTACCGAGGCCACTACCGTAGAAGCTGCCTTCTGCATCTTGAACCATCTGAGCGCCGGTATCGTCGATACAGGGATCCTGGAACGGTGCGCCCGCAATCGGCAAGGAGCCGTTGGTCATGAAACCCGGCTGTGTGTTGCCGATCCCGTGGGGGCCAACTCCGACGCCATATTCGTCCACGCCGCAGCCGACCGCCTCGTAGACCTGTGCACCGTTAATGTCGACCGTCAGTCGATAGGTTTCGTGGCAACGCTGGGCGTGATACGCCATCGCCGCCTGCTCGAGATCCGTGCCTTCCTCAGGGAAGAATACCGGCTTGAGCGCATGGATTTCTTTACTCATGTCGAGGCGTGAAATCGCGACGGCCGCTTTGCCGCCCGCTGAAAATCCTTCAGCAGCGAAGCGCGGCAATCCGCCATCCCAACCATCGATCGAGGCCGCGTCGGTCCAGCCAATGTGATTCCAGAGACCACCCTTATCGTGCAATTCCGTGCCCTGGGCGCTCGTTATCATGTCGAGCGGTGGCGTCGGCGGACGATTGCCGATGGTGTGCTCCATGCCGGCAATCCAGAACGGGTAGCCAGGATTTCCGGTTCTTGTGCCCGGGTCCCCGGCGACCATGCTCAGGCTGCCGACAGGCCTGAAGAAGCTATACCCGCCGGGGCAGAGGCCGGTTATTGGGTCAGGCAGTGCCTGCACCCCCGTTGCTTCGATACCGCATACCTCAATCTTGTCGTTGTTTTCTTTGATACCCACGGTCATGGCCGGCATCGGTGCCATCGCCCTGCCAGGTAGCGGAATAACGGATGGCGTCGGCGCACCTGCCAAAATCTCACCGTCGGGCAGCGCACGGTTGTCGGAATTGCCAATCGCTGGCGTGCCGTCACCAATACCGAGTCCGTCTAACGTAAACGATTTGTGCACACCGCCATTGGCCGCCGTTACTTCAAGCTTCGTTCCCGGCTCGAAGACATCGTGAATTCGCCACATCTCCCACATGCCCTGGGCAAAGTGCGGGTAGAAGTGACAATGGAAAATAGCGTCACCGGCCGTCTTGTTGCGGTTGCCGGCGCCACCGAAATTGATCCAGTAGGCATAGCCCGCGCCTGGGCCGAGGCCCTGAGCGTCGAGGTAATTGGAGTTGTCGTCGTTCGCATTGAACAACCACTGATTATTATGCAGGTGGAAGACATGCTGCTCGCCGGGGCCGGCGTGCAGGTTGCGAAATGCGGTCGAGTCGCCGACATAGCTGTGATGCACGTTTGACGGATCTTCCGGGTACAGGACGTAGTTAGCTTTCGGGCCTGTCGCGCCGCAGTTATTGAGCGATGGGTCGCAATCTTCGAGGCCCATGTTCGCCGGGATATCGGTAACCTGGCCCACCTCACCGACAGCGTGGAAAGTCAGGAAGAATTCTTCGTACATGCAGTTGATGCAGTCGTGCATCGGCCCGACGCCAAGGCGGTTGGCGATAATTTCCGAGCCAATGCCACCTGAACCGTAGTTGATCATGAAAGAATCGCGTACGCCATGCAGTGTATGACCCAGCACCGGGTCGTTAAACCATTTCGGGAATACCTGTGTGGTCTGAACTTCATCGTGGAACGCAACCGTGAACTCACGGAAGGGCTCGAGGCGATTCGGTACGGTTGGGTTGCGCAGGCCGACGCTTTCCAACGGGTAAATGCTCGGCGGGAAGAAACCGAGCTGGCCGGCATGCGGGCCGCCCGCGTCAGCGGCAGCCAGCTTGAACTCAGGACCGTAAGCAACAACGGCGTCGATTGCCGTGTGCACCAAGCTCGTCGTGGCCGGCGCGGCAGGGCAGCCTGCTGGGACCGGCGTGTTAGGCCCGTATATCATGTTCAGTATCGGCAGGCAGGCTTTGCCTTCGCTGATCCACGGCTCGATGTTGGGGTACACCGCTTCGTAGTCGACCTGCGGGTGACCATCCGGCGTCGTCAAGCCATTGCTGGCAAGCTCAAGTTCCTCGTTCGTCACGACGCTGCGGTAGAAAGAGGCGCCTCTGGCGTTCACATTAAGGACGGCCCAAAGGCCACTCGCTGTGGTACCGCCCTGGCCCTCGCCGCCGACAACACCGCCGTAATTGACGCCGATGTAGGCACCATTACTTCGTGTATAAACCTTGTAGGTCTTATGCTGTCCCGGCCCAATTAGCGAACCGAGATCGTTATCACCGACATAGCTGCCGTCGTCTTGGATGCCTGTGACGAGTTCGGTGCCCTGAAAGCGCAAGCTGATGTTGCGGGCTGCGATCTGGTCGTCATTGTGTACGACGAAATCGACGCCGCTGCGCTCTTGGTCAGTGCTGAACGGATTAGCGCCACTTGCGAGCAGGTTGGTTAAGGTTATTTCAAGGCAATCGCCTTCACTGGAACGAAGCACGAGTGGGCGCGGTCGCTTGTCGGGGCGCAGCGTGACATTGCCCGGAGAATAGCTGACATCGGGGGCGGTCAACGGTTTCATGTGGTCAGAACTGGTCGGGTCATTCACGACCACGTCCCGTTTCAGCGCAAACATCATGCCGTTGATATTCTGTGCGCCGAGGCGGTTGAACATCAGTGGCATATCAAGTGCCACGACGTCAGCCATAATCGTACGTTCGCAGGTCGCCGCATTAGCGTTGCCACCGACAAAAATTGCCAGTGTCAGCAGAAAGAAACTCACGGCATGAAACCGTGCGTGGTGAATGAGATCGCTACATAGCCTTGAACTATCGTTCATCGTACTCTCCCTGGAGCGTTTTCTTTTTTGAGCCGTCACGCAGCGATCCGATGCACGTTGATTATGCAAAACACACGCTGCGGAGACGCGGTTTTTCCTAGGACCAGTGTACGATGCAGGGGGTTTGGTACTACTGGCTGCCAGAACGGATTTGGCCCGGATACTTGGCTAGAGC
>JAQBDO010000322.1:0-2797 GCA_032124375.1 Gammaproteobacteria bacterium | reverse complement strand
GCAGCTGCCAAAACGGCCACACTGCGACGTTATGCCGTTGGCATACTCGCCAGCTTCATTCTGTTCACAGGCACGCTCAAACTCTATGAAGTCGCCACCGGCCGGTCGATAACGGGCAATACCGGGCAACTTCTCAATCTCTCCTCAGTCTACAGCATCGTCAACAAGTACCACGTCTTTCCCACCATGACGACACAACGCATTGAACTGGAAGTACTGGGTTCATACGACGGCACAAACTGGAAACCGTACCGTTTTAAATACAAACCGGATGAGCTGGACGAGCGTCCACAATTCATCATCCCACACCAGCCCAGACTGGACTGGCAGATGTGGTTCGTTACCCTGCATCCGCGGCACGTACCCTGGTTTGGTGAATTCCTGATGGCGCTGCTGGATAATGCACCCGCGGCAACTGCGCTGTTGCAGCACAACCCGTTTGCTGAAAACCCGCCGCGCTATATACGTGTCGATGCCTATCGCTATCACTTCACCAACCGTGAGCAACGGGAACAAACCGGTAACTGGTGGCGACGCGAGGCGCTGGGGCCATTCACCCCGCTGCCCTGGGTTGAAAAACCGGGTTATCGCCCGTAAAGGTAAATCGCGGACGAGATCCGCTCCCGCGCCCACCAGAAACACCTGCGATCTTCGACCTGCAAGAGCAGGTCGCATCCGCGATGCCGGCGGCAGATTTTCTCGCGCATGCGATGCGCTCCTGCACCCGTCAGAAACACCTGCGATCGTCGACCTGCAGGAGCGGATTTCATCCGCGATACCGATACTGGTCACCCCCGTGTCACCACACCCAGGCACTCACACCACTCGGAAAACAGCGGCTGATCAACGGCTGCTACTGATGAACGGGGCACCAGTTCATGGCTAAACACCGGTTCACCCTCAAGAGTCGAGGCGAATCCACCGGCTGCAAGGAAAATATAATTGCCGGCCGCGTAATCCCACATATTCGAACGACCGTGTAAATAGACATGACTGCGACCTGCCGCCAACCAGCACCAGTCCAGCGCCACCGCCCCAAAACTGCGCTGTGAGGCATACGGAATATCCGACACCAGTCGCCTGGCCAGATCCGGCTCCAGCCGTTTGAAATCAATCAATGCCGTGGCCCGCCGCAGCGACAGTCCGGATGCAACTGTTGCAAGCGGACTGCCGTTCAACAGCGCCCCGTTCGCCGCATCCGCTGAGAAACACTCATCGCGCACCGGGTCATAGACAAGACCGAGCACAACCTCACCCTGTTGTAACAACGCCAGTGATACACAAAAATACGGAATACCGGCTGCAAAATTACTGGTGCCATCCAACGGGTCCAGACACCACACAGGTTTATCCGACTGCAGCAATTGCTTCTGCTCGGCCACCGTCATCTCTTCACCAAGGAAGTCTGTTCCCGGAAACTGCTGCTGCAGCTGTCCTGCAATCCGCTCCTGCATGGCCAGGTCCGCCTCGGTCAGCACACTGCCGTCGACCTTGTGCCGACGCTCGACCCGTGCAAAACGCGGCAACAGTTCATCCCTTGCCGCCGGCAATACAATTGACTGCAAATCAGCCAGTGAATACAACATGGCAATAACACCCCCGCGAATACATATTATTCATTATACCTGTCAGTTTGCGCTACCCTTGACGCATGCATCTGCTCCTTGTCTTTCTGATTGCAATACTCAGCCACCCGGCAATAGCGGCAGACCTTGCTGCACCATCGTACCTAAAACAGAAACTGGTTGTTTCCGGTGACATCTGGACGCTGACAATCCCGACTGGTATGCAGCTGGAACTGCTCACCGACAAGCTGGACAAGCCGCGCATGATGGAGTTTCTTCCCAATGGAGAGCTTCTCATCGGTTCAGGCTCCGGCGAGGTCTACCGCCTGCAGCCACCGTACACCCGGCCCGAAATACTGATCGAACTGGAAGATTACCCGCACAGCATGGCCTACCGGGATGGTGAACTGCTGATTGCGCAGACTGATGGCCTGTACCGCACCCCTTTCCGGCCCGGCCAACAACACATTAGCCCGGACACCCTTGAGCTGCTGGCCGCATTACCCCCCGGCGGCGGTCACAGCAGCCGGACCGTGGCCATCGGACCGGATCAACGCATTTATCTGTCACTGGGAATCAGTGGTAACTGCACCGATGAATATCTCGATGACAGCTACCCCTTCAACAAACGCCGGGGTGGCGTACTGGTGCTCGATGAACAACCACTGAAACCCCGCTGGCAGACCTTCGCTTCCGGACTCCGCAACCCGGTCGGTTTTGACTGGCACCCGCAGACAAAAGAACTATATGCCTCCAACAATGGGCCCGATCATCTCGGTTATCACCAGCCGCCAGAGTATTTTTCCCGACTAACCGCCGCCTCGTTCCATGGTATGCCCTGGTATCAGTTTGATGGCAAAACAGTGCAGCGGGACGACTGTATCCGCAGGCCACCACCGCGCCCGCAGGATCAGGTCATT
The DNA here is from genome assembly GCA_032124375.1 of Gammaproteobacteria bacterium. Lineage (GTDB taxonomy): Bacteria > Pseudomonadota > Gammaproteobacteria > UBA9214 > UBA9214 > UBA9214. The sequence goes on along the minus strand of JAQBDO010000322.1, from coordinate 312 downwards.
GAACCCGTCGCCACCTTTCCTGCCCGCAATGCCCCCATGGGCGTGGTGTTCGTGCCATCAACCGCACTGGACAGACATTTCTGGCACAACGCCATTGTCGCGCTAAAGGGATCCTGGGGGACACAACCCGCGGGTGGCAGCTTGGGCAAGCAGTCCACACGCAGGCCACCGGCTCTGCGGATGGTGCGGTTTAAAAATGGCGAGGCCATGGATGTCATTGAGGTCATCAGCGGTTTTCAGCGACCGGACGGGCAACGCCTGGCACGACCGGTGGGCGTCGCCATCGGACCGGATGGTGCGTTGTATTTCACC
>JAQBDO010000321.1:0-4626 GCA_032124375.1 Gammaproteobacteria bacterium | reverse complement strand
AAGAAACCCGCCACCTGCCAACAGGTGGCGGGTTTTTTTATTGCCACTATCCCGGATTAATATCCAATGATACCTTCTACCTGCCTGATACTGGCCTGCTGTTATACTCCCTGACAGCATGACAGTCAGGGCCATCACATGACCAAAGTCGATACGCTCATTCATTGCCGCTGGATGGCTCCGGTTGAACCGGCAGCAACCCTCTATGAGCACCACAGTCTGGCCATTCAGGAAGGCCGCATTCTGGATATTCTGCCGACCGAGCAGGCGCACAACACCTATACAGCAGGGGTCGAACACACCCTTGACCGTCACCTGTTGATACCCGGCCTGATCAATTCGCACACCCATGCAGCGATGTCTCTGTTACGCGGTCTTGCAGATGACCTGACGTTGCATGAATGGCTCAACGACCACATCTGGCCCGCTGAATCACGCTGGGTTAATGAAGAGTTTGTACACGACGGCACACAACTGGCGATGGCAGAAATGCTGCGCTGTGGCACAACCTGCTTCAACGACATGTATTTCTTTCCGGATATCACTGCACGCGCCGCCGCACACTGCGGCATGCGCGCCAGTATCGGCCTGATCGTTATTGACTTCCCGACAGTGTGGGCACATGACGCCGACGAATACATTTCAAAGGGGCTGGCGGTACACGACCAGTATCGCAGCGACCCACTGATCACCACCCTGTTTGCCCCGCACGCACCCTACACCGTTTCTGACAAGCCGCTGGAACATATCCGCATGCTCGCAGATGAACTGGACATCGGCATTCATATGCATATCCACGAAACCGCCGAGGAAGTGGAAAAGGCCGTGGAACTCACCGGCAAACGCCCGCTGCAAAGACTGCATGAACTTGGGCTCGCCTCGCCGGCGTTGCTGGCTGTTCATATGACACAGTTAAGCACTGCAGATATCAGCGACTACGCCATCTGCGGTGGACACGTTGTGCACTGCCCCGAGTCCAACCTGAAACTTGCCAGCGGTTTCTGCCCGACACAGGCACTGGCCGCTGCGGGTATCAATGTTGCCCTGGGTACCGACAGTGCCGCCAGCAACAATGACCTGGATATGCTCGGTGAAATGCGCACGGCTGCATTGCTGGGCAAAGCTGTCAGCAACGACGCCAGCGCACTGCCAGCACACGAAGTGCTGCGCATGGCCACCATCAACGGCGCCCGGGCACTGGGTATCAGCGAAGACACCGGCTCTCTGGAACAAGGCAAGTGGGCTGATATAACCGCTGTTTGTCTCGACTGCATCGAAACACAGCCGCTATATGACCCGGTTTCACAACTGGTGTACGCTTGCGGTCGTGAACAGGTAACAGACGTCTGGGTCGCTGGCCAACATCTGCTGAAGGAACGTCGTCTCACCACACTGGACGAGAACGACATTATCGAACGTGCGCGCGAGTGGCAAACCCGTATCGGCACATAACAGGTAAAACACGCAATGACAGCTACTACAAATAACGTCGACGCTGACGAAATTGAAAAGTTCGAGAGACTCGCCAGCCGCTGGTGGGATCCGAACAGCGAATTCAAACCGCTGCACGATATTAACCCGCTGCGTCTTGACTATATTGACAGGCTGGCGCCACTGAAGGACAGACGCATCATCGACATTGGCTGTGGCGGTGGCCTGCTGACCGAGGCTATGGCGTTACGCGGCGCCAACGTCATCGGCATTGACATGGGCAAGGCACCACTGACAATTGCCCGTCTGCATCAACACGAATCCGGGCTTGATATCGACTACCGGCAGACCACAGCAGAACAAATGGCCGCCGAACAGGGTGGCAGCTTCGATAGCGTGACCTGCCTGGAGATGCTGGAGCACGTACCCGACCCGGCCGGCGTCATCACTGCCTGCGCCCAACTGATCAAGGATGACGGTTTTATATTTCTGTCCACTATCAACCGGAATCCGAAGGCCTACCTGTTTGCCGTCATCGGCGCCGAATACCTGTTGCGACTGTTACCCAGGGGCACACATGACTACACGAAATTCATTCGGCCATCCGAAATGGAGCGCTGGGCACGTGCCGCCGGACTGCAACTGGTGGATCTCAGCGGCATGAGTTACAACCCGCTGACACAGGAATACAAACTGGGCAACGACGTTTCAGTCAACTATCTTGCCTGTTTTCGCAAGGCCTGACTGACCCGCACCATGCCGGCCAGCGAAACACGCACCATCCTGTTTGATCTTGATGGCACCCTGCTCGATACTGCACCGGACCTTGCCGATGCATTAAATGCTGTGCTTGCCGAGAACCAGCGTAGCCCGCTGCCCTTTGAGGACATTCGCCCGATGGTATCCCACGGCGGCGTCGCACTGATCAAACTGGGTTTTAACATAGACAGCTCCGACCCCGCGTTCGCGCCCTTGCGTCAACGGCTGCTGGATGTCTACCGTGAAAACATTTCCCGCCGCACGCAACCGTTTCCCGGCATTGGCAAACTACTGGACAGTATTGAGCAGCGCGGGCTTAACTGGGGCATCGTGACAAACAAACCCGGCTGGCTGACCGAGCCGTTACTAAAAGACCTGGGACTGTTTGATCGCGCTGCCTGTGTTGTCAGCGGCGACACCCTGGAGCAGCGCAAGCCACACCCGGCGCCGATGCTGCACGCCAGCGAGCTTGCCAACAGCAGGCCGGAACACTGTGTTTATATAGGTGATGCACAGCGTGATATAGAAGCCGGAAACAATGCCGGCATGCAAACGCTCGTTGCCCTGTTTGGCTACATCCGGAAAGACGACGATCCATACAGCTGGAACGCGAGCAGCCTGATTGAGCAGCCGGGTGACCTGCTGGTCTGGCTGGACAACAACTAGATGTCCGGTACCCTGCAAATATCAGCCGACAGCTTTATTGTTCTGATTCCCGCGTTGTTACTTGCCGTTATTACAGGCGCGCTGGGCGTCTACTTCTATCTCGCCGGCAAGCTTGCTCGACTGCACAACGAGTACACCCAGATTGAAACCGAACTGGACCATGAACGCATGCGTTCACTGGAAAAACAGGCCGCCCTCGAGCAGCTTGATTTACAGCTCAAGGACACGTTCAATAGCATGGCGACCGCAGCGCTGAACAGTAACAATGAACAATTCCTGCGGCTTGCAAAGGAAAGTCTCGGTCAGTTTCATATCAAGGCCGAAGGCGAGCTCGAGAAACGCGAAAAAGCGGTCGAGAACCTGGTCAAGCCCATTCGTGACGCCCTTGAAAAAACAGAGCAGCAGGTAGAAAGAATGGAGAGCGGCCGTCAACAGGCGCATGGCGCACTGACGAAACATCTTGAGACCATGGCCGAATCGCACCGCCTGTTACAATCCGAAACCCGCAACCTGGTACAGGCGCTGCGCCGGCCTGAAGTACGCGGACAATGGGGTGAGTTAACCCTGAAACGGCTTGCCGAACTCGCTGGCATGGTCGAGCACTGCGACTTCCAGCAGCAGGCCTCCGTACAAACAGACAACGGACAACAACGCCCGGATATGGTGGTCCGCATGCCGGACAAGCGCGAAATAATTGTTGATGCCAAGACACCGCTGGATGCCTATCTCTCAGCCGTGGAGTGTATCGATGACGGCGAACGTAAAAGCTACCTCGAACAACATGCACGCAATGTACGCGCGCGCATCCGCGAGCTTTCCAGCAAGGCTTACTGGCAACAATTCAGACACAGTCCGGATTTCGTCGTGCTGTTCATTCCAGGCGACCAGTTTCTCAGCGCCGCCCTGGACGTCGATCACACACTGATTGAAGATGCCCTGTCAAAAAATGTCATCCTCGCCACCCCGACCAGTTTCGTCGCCTTGCTACGTGCGGTGGCTTATGGCTGGCGCCAGGAAGTTCTGGCAGAAAATGCAGAGGTAATTCGCGAGGTCGGGCAAGACCTGTATGGCCGTCTCGCCACTTTTGCCGCACACCTGTCAAAGCTGGGGCGTAGCCTTGACAACAGTGTCAGTGCCTATAACCGGGCAATAAGCTCCTATGATTCACGCATTTTGCCGAGTGCAAAAAAATTCACGGAGCTCGGCGTCACGGCCAGGAAGGACCCACCCGGGCTGGAACCGATTGAACGCTCGGCCAGACACGTAGAAGAACCGGTTGACACTCCCGGCGGCCACGAACAGTTAGCGCAACAGTACTGACAGCCCTGTTCCCGACATCCTGCACGACGCCCATAATCCAGGCATCGCGTCAGCCTGCTTTGCGGACTTTTTATCTCCCATGAGCTCAAGCCATGCGTTGTAAACCCCGGTATAATTCGCGCCACCTATGAACAACACAGCTGAGTCACTCAACAACCGAATCCCGCCAGCCAACCTGTTACAGGAACGCATAATCCTGGTTACCGGGTCCGCCAATGGCATTGGACAGGCCGTGGTAAAAGCAATGGCCGCACATGGCGCAACGACCATCCTGCTGGATCGCGACGTCGCAGGGCTGGAACAAACCTATGATGCTATTCTGGCAGCAGGCCATCCTGAACCGGCCATCTACCCGATGGACTTGCAAGGGGCGGGACCGGACGACTACACCCGGCTGGCAATAACGCTGGAAAACGAATTCGGCCATTTGGATGGACTGGTACACAATGC
>JAQBDO010000320.1:0-5583 GCA_032124375.1 Gammaproteobacteria bacterium | reverse complement strand
TTCCAGTCAGGTATTGCTCGAGACACCATTCCTCGAGTTCGGTCATCCAGATGACAAAGCGGCAACCCGGGAGGCGATGACGCAATTGGCGACCGGTGAACCTGTCACCTACTTCGAGAACCGCTATCGTTGCAAGGACGGCTCATACAAGTGGCTTGCCTGGACTGCTGTGCCGTGGACCGAAGAGGGTTTTTTGTATGCCGTTGCACGCGACATCACCGGACAAAAAACCATTCAGAGCGAACTGGCAACCCAGCGTGATCTACTTGAAAACATATTGATCAATGTGCCTGCTGCAATTTTCTGGAAGGACAGAAACTCGGTTTTTCTCGGTGCGAATGCGCGGTTTCTTCACGCAACAGGTCTGCGGGAGCTGGAGGATATTGTAGGGAAAACAGACTATGACCTGGGCGTGACACAGGAACAGGCAGATTTCTACAGGGAATGCGACCGTAAGGTGATGGACAGTGGCAAGGCGATGCTGAATATCGAGGAGACTCTGCAAAAGGCCGATGGCACGCAAATCGATCTTCTCACCAACAAGGTGCCGCTTCTGGATGCGTCGGGACAGGTGAGCGGGATGCTCGGCATTTATATGGATATTACCAAGCGCAAGCAGGCTGAAAATACCTTGAGGAAAAGCGAAGCCCGACTGCAAGCCCTGTTTGATTCTGCTGTCGAATTTATCTTCGTCACCGACTCCGGGGGCAAAATCATCAAGGTCAACCGCTATGTCTACGAACAATCAGGCTACCGGGCGGACGAGGTCATCGGTAGCCATCTCGGGGAATTCCTTACTGAAAAGTCACAGCATATTCTTGATTGGAATCTTCCCGGACGCCGGGAGCGCGGCTACGACCGGGCGGACATCGAGTTCGTATGCAAGGATGGGCGCGTTCTCCTGATGGAATGTTCAGCTACTGCGGTGCCCGATGAAAATGGTGCTTTCACCACATTTTTAATCATCCAGCGGGATGTGACCGAGCGTACCCGCACGGCAACTGCACTGGCCATCAGCGAACAGCGATTTCGCGCCATATTCAATTCCTCTTACCAGCTCATCGGTCTTCTGGATCCCGATGGTATTTTACTCGAAGCAAATCAAACAGCGCTGGATTTAGGCGGACTCAGGCAAGAGGACGTTGTCGGACGCCCGTTCTGGGATACATATTGGTGGCGCTACTCGACTGAAGTCCAGGATCGACTCAAGGCCGCGATCAAGGATGCCTCGCGGGGAAATCCGGTGCGTTATGAAGAGGATGTACTCGATGGCGAGGGCACGATCAGGACAATTGACTTCACGCTCATACCCGTCGTGAACCAGCAAGATGAAACGATACTCATCGTCCCGGAAGGAAGGGATGTCACCGATAAAAAGCGGGCCGAGGCAGAAGCACAGCGTCACCACCAGGAAATGTCACACGTCATTCGGCTAAGTACCGCGGGAGAAATGGCCTCGGGTATGGCGCATGAACTGAATCAGCCGTTGACTGCATTGGTCAGTTATTGTGGAACCGCAGCAGTACTGGTGAAATCAATGTCATCGCCGCCACCACAACTGGGCGAGATACTGGAACTGGCCAGGGAACAGGCACACCGTGCCGGCGACATCATCCGGCATCTTCGTGAATTTGTCAGCAAGGGGAACAGCCATCATGAGCTCGTGGAGCTTTCTCAGATCATACAGGGCGTCATAATCTTTCTTAAACATGATGCGCAGGAATGTGGTGTAAAAATAGAGTTTTATCCAGGTTGCCAGGCTTGCAAGGTTAAGGTGAACAAGATTCAGATTGAGCAGGTATTGGTCAACATGATACGGAACAGCCTGGAGGCGATCGGGAGCGCAAAAACAACCGGGGGTCAGGTAGTTTTGCAAACCCGCCTGCTGCCAAATGACCTGGTCAAGGTAACCGTGACTGATAATGGCCCCGGGATCGATGCAGCAATGGCCGGCATGCTCTTTAATCCATTCAGGACAAGCAAGGAAACAGGGATGGGGATTGGACTTTCCCTCAGCCGCACGATTATCGAGGCTCACGGCGGAAAACTATGGGCGGACAAGGATTACCAGAATGGCGCGTTATTCGCTTTCGAACTTCCTGTTGGCAAGTGAGCACGCGAACAGGCAGCAGACTGTTTTCCTGTACTTGGCGATAGGTCCCTTGAATGTACCGAAAGTGCCAGCCAGAAAGTACGGTGTGAACGTCCGGCACCTGCTGGTTTCCAGCCGTTCAGGGATTCAGATCGAAGGTCCTAAAAGGGGAAGACCCCCACCTTTTGGTGGCTGCCTCTCTAGAATTAGTACCTACGTCGCATTACGGGTGCAAAGTAGTCGTTCAACAGACGGGCATCTTCACTCGGTGATAATTACTGTATTACCGGAATTGGCTTAAAAACATGACATACGTGTCCGGTTGGATGGTGTCGACGTTTAACCTTTCTTTTTTTCTATCATTAATCTACCTTTCCAGACATACACACTCATCATCTTGATCCTTCTTAGCCAGTGCATTGCCAGTGTGAAAAAATCCGGTTCTATTTTTCGATTCTTTGCAAATGTTGCATCCACTGAAAAACTTTCGCGTATGCACCCGCGAGAAAAATAGTGCCGACACGATCAAAAGACAGCCATATACTATAAGTATGACGGTGCCGTGGGGGGACGCCGCTTCGCTTAACAGGAATGAGTTATGCATGCTGGTAGCCTAAAAGAAGGGTTAGTGTTAAGACACTTTCCTGGTTGGTCAATTTCTCACGTTTTATTAACTTTGCGGAGGCAGCAGTCCCAGTGAAACGCCAGCGCCAGGAGCGCAATCACCCCAACCAAAGCTACCAGCATGATATATAAATAGGGTGACGCGTCCTGGTGAGATATGGCTATATGAAGCGCGTAAATAAAGCTGACAGATAACAGGAGCTTCAAAATAAACGCAAAAGGGCAATCACTGGCACGGTGAAATAAGTTCGCAATCATAACTGACATTACTGATCCTCCTTAACTGAATAAACAAGAAATCAAGTAATTTCCTGTATGCCTCCGCCCTCCATGGCCATCCCTCCGTTGCTGGAATCTGGAGGTAATTACTAGCGGGGTTGATAGAAAAGTATTGTCAGTCCGCACTGGTTAGCAGTAGTAACATTTATTGTCGATCCGCTCCTCTGACATAGACACAATCTTCAAGCTCCTTTTGCTTGTTGTGCCACTGGGTAAAACATGCATCCCGTGTATGAAAGTGGCGCGGGTTTCCCTTACTGTCACTTTCAACAAACGCAAGACGCTCGTCTATTGGCTCACTACAGCCAGCACATCTGCAATCTTTCAGCATGTCGCACCGCCTTGATGGGGCCGTTGCCCCGTTAGTCTGCTTCCTTGTGCGTAGCCTCCCTTACCCGCCACGGCGGGTGTAAAGACCACCCATGGGATAATAGTCAGCAAAAAATATGCCATGCGCAGTAGTTGGTGTTGATTGGGTAACAGGGTGGCGGCTACCTTGTCGCTACAGGAGCAGCTATAAAGCATTAGTAAGAAATTGAAAAATAACAAGTTGCGCAGGTCTGATGAATAAGGGTGGAACGCAGGGATTGAGCGCTCCGTTTAGCTACTCTTCCCGTTGCATGCTGAAGCAGCAATGACCGGCCGAGGTATCGAAGCGATGACTCTTGCGCAGAAATAGCACGAGGGGATGGAATGATGCACCAGGCAGGTGCGCGTTGGGTTGGGTACTGGCTGTACTCTTTGGACAAATCAGCCCTTCCCTGACCGTCAAATACCAACGAATGCGTAACTCATAAGGGAAAATGAACGCGGCGGTATCCCATGTCCACGGCCTCATCAGTGCAGATACAGGATAACGGACGCATTGTCCTGGCTGTCGTGGCCGGCTGCGTCAATCGAGGCCATTAAGTTGTCAGCCAGCTCCTGCAGTGATTTGTCACGCTGGTTTAGCAATACAGTGACCAGTTGATCCTCGGCCAGTGTTTCGACGCCGTCACTGGCCAGCATAACGACATCACCGGCTTCCAGCTGGAAGGATGTTTCGCAGAGATCGACCAGGGCAATAGTCTCGCCCGCCAGGGCGGAGCGTAGCATGCACCTGCGTGGATCCGTCAACAGCTCACCCCTCGTTAATTCCCCGCTGCTGACCATCAGCTCCAGCAACGGTACCAGGGAATGATCGGCATTGAGGCGCTGCAGCGCCCCGCCGCGGCATACCCACAAGGGAGAATCTCCCACGCTGACCCAATACAGATTGTTTTCCCGGATCACGGACCCGACCAGGGTGGAACCCATCCCCCTGAGCTTGGGCGCATCCAGTACTGCATCGGCGATGCTTTCATTGGCCGCTTCGAGGCCGCTGCGCAGGGCGTCAGGAACCTCCATGAGACTACTACTGTAGGCCGCGCAGAATCTGTCCACCACCAGCCGGCTTGCGATTTCACCACCGGCACACCCGCCCATGCCGTCCGCCAGCACCAGCAACAGTTCGTTCGCGCGAGGACCCGCATCTGCCGCAAGCAGTTGCACGTCCAGGGTGTCCTCCTGGTAATCGCGCTCACCCTTGAGCTGCGCAGTTGCCACGGGATGCTTGTCAGCCTGTTGGTTCATGGGTCCTCGCTCATTGTGCTGCTCAGGGTAAAAGAGCCTGCCGATAACAGCAAGCCCAGGCATTGCAGTTTTGCGTGGCAATCATTCTGGCAGGGCCTGTTTCGGTTTGTTTTACATGTATGGATCGTTACTATTGATTCTCTATGGTTTCGCGGTTCGTGCACGCTGGCAGCAATCCGTAAAGACATGCAGAATCTACAGGACTGATAAATCTCCACGCCTATGGCGGCCCCTCAACCGCAAACCAACAGCAGGCTACGCTGGAAATCCGATGGAGCTGTTGCTGGATATCGTCCGCAAGAATGCTGGAACAGAATACGGTCAGCGCTACGGTTTTGACAAGATAAGCAGCATTGCCGACTACCAGCACAACGTCCCGGTCATCAGCTACTAGTTACTACTCTTTCAACCTGATAATAACGTATGCTGAAGCATATTAAGCTGAACACCAGATTTATTTAATAGCCACGGAAGCACACGGAATGACACGGAAAAAAGTATTTTATGGCATTTATTCTTCCGTGTTTTTCCGTGTGCTTCCGTGGCAATCATATCCGTCTTTATCAGATTGAGGCCGTGCCAGGACATCAAGGAAGACATAAACCGGGTGGCGTCCGGGGCGAGCAATGATGTTCAGCAGGACGTGGGTCTGCTGCATAAAGAAAGGTTCCTTCTCCCTTTGGGAGAAGGCCAGGATGAGGGGATATAAATCAAGGAGGCATTTTGTATTATTGAGCCCCTCTCCCCAACCCTCTCCCTGTGGGAGAGGGTGTTAATCGGCCGAAGGGCCGATCGATCCGGCTTTTAACCCGAAGCCACCGGCTTTAGCCGGTGGTCGTCCACAGGAACAAGGTGATGTGCCTGAGTAATATTATTCCGTTTTTACGGATTATGATTCCGCATCATGCCGGTTTATAAAGCAATGACCCAACTGACCAGCGTCGCGAACAGGCACGCCAACCCCGATCAGATTGATC
>JAQBDO010000319.1:0-3353 GCA_032124375.1 Gammaproteobacteria bacterium | reverse complement strand
GAGAATACGCAGACACAAAAAGTTATTTGAACTCCCATAACCTGCGTAGGATGTGCTGAGATACGAAGCGCATCAATTGAGAAATATTATTTACTTCCCGGCTACCGTATGCGGGCTAACCAGCAAGAAGGTATGCGTCTTGTCCTTCAGACATGACACGGTACCAGTGTCTTTCAGTTGGCACTCGAGTGTGTGTTCCTTGCCCCAGCCTGTTTTTACTTTGTAGGCACTGGCTTCGCTATCATCAACGCTACCAACTTCAAAGTCATTATGTCTGGTCTCAGTCGATGCGTCGGGCGTGGAATCAATGACAAGATTTCGGTAGGAGACATTAAATGATCCATTTGTTGAAAAATTCTTCATGATGGATTTTGTCTTGAACTTGATGGTGTTGTTGCCGGATACTCGGGACTGATTGTCACTGTAGCAGATGATGTCACTCTCCTCAGTCCGACAGTTGTTGATTGCAGAGGGGAGGTAGGCGACCGGCGCATTTTCACGACTCCATGCGGCAATCATCAGGTCCTCGATAGAGAATTCGGGTGTTTCCTTTGGCATTTCAATGGGGGCAGTTTTTTCTGAAACCTTCTTTGATTCGATTGTGTTTGTTTTAATGACCGGGTCCTTTTTCTTTGCAGAAACCTGTATTGCGGGTTCTGGTGTTGTCTTCTCTACCTCTTTCGCTTTTATTCTTTCAGACACTTTCGCATTCACTTTTTCAGATACATCCACCTTCATTCTTTCAGATACATCTATCATCTCCCCGCGCGCCTGGTGGAACCCGCCATCAACAGACTTGGTAAGCCATTCGAGTGAAGTCGCGTAGTTTAGCTCTACACCAGAGCCTGAGGCGAACATCATTCCCAGGTAATATTGCGCGGCCGGATCGCCTTGTTCAGCTGCTGCCTTGAACCATTTGTAGGCAGTGCTCATGTCTTTTGTAACGCCGCTTCCTTCGTAGTAGCTCAGCCCGAGGTTGTATTCGGCTTTTGCATAGCCCTGATTAGCTGCATTTTCGAATGCCTCTATAGCCTTGGCACGGTCAATGTTGACTCCAACTCCTTCGGTATACATCTTGCCAAGTTTGTACTGGCTCTCGGCGTCACCTTTTTCAGCCTCGGCCAGGGTCTTGTCAAATCGATCTTTATTCGCTGCAATTAATTTTAAACGGCTAACTGCCTTGGGGTTGTTTTGCTCAGCGGCTTTGTTGTACCACTCCATGGCCTTGCTTAAGTCAGGCTTCACGCCACGTCCATTGTGATACATGGCTGCAACATCAAACTGCGCGTTGCTATTACCTTGCTTGGCTTCCCGGAGCTTTTCCTGAAAAAGATTTTGCCAGATATCATTACTGCCTGCGGCCAGAGAGGACAAGAAGAGAAAGATCAGTGGCAGAACGGTTCTTTTCATGACAAATACCTGCTGGTTGGTCGGTGCATTGCGCTCATACTATATATGGGTGTTTATCGACGTCTGGCGTCTATGCTTGAACGGATATAATAGAAGGACTTAATCTATTGGATATTAAACAATAAGATAGAGTGTTTGCCTGGTGTTGCTTATGGTGGGGTGTTGGGTCTGCAGGCCGCCCTGGGTTCGTTGCCCGGTTTGGCTCCTGACATTGGAGATGCTCGTAGTTGCTGCGGGGCGCTTAACGAAATGCAGACAGATGTTGCAGGATGCGGTGTTCGCTCCAATAGCCCGGTTGCAAGGGGTTCCACCCTGAAACATAGCCAACATGTCCGCCACGCCTGGATAGCTCCAGTGTCACCTGACTGCCGAGGTCGGCAGCATCGGGCAGCGCGGATGCCGGAAGAAACGGATCATCTCTGGCCTGAAGCATCAGCGTCGGTATCTCAATGTACTTCAAAAATTGTTTGCAGCTGGATTGTTCGTAATAGTCATCGACGCCGTCAAAGCCATGCAGCGGTGCGGTGATGGCGTGATCAAACTGCCTGAAGGTCTGTAATTCTGCGAGGCGTTCTACCGGAAACGGCATGAGGTGCAGTTTTGCCCTGGCCTTTACTGATATCCTGAGTTTGTCGAGCAGGTGTTTCTGGTAAATCCGAGACATGCCCCGTTCAAGCTGCAGCGCTGCACTGTTCAGATCAAAGGGAACGGAAACAGTCACGGCGGTGACTGGTGAGGCTGCGTGTCCCTGTTCTCCCAGCCACTTGAGCAGGACATTGCCACCAAGTGAATATCCTATGACAGCAATGTTCCTGTTCGGGTGATGCTGATGAACACGTTGCATCACGAAATCAAGATCACCGGTCTCACCTGAATGGTAACTGCGTGGGAGTCTGTTGGGTTCTCCACTGCGCCCGCGGAAATACATCAGTGCAGCTGTGTGGCCATCGCGGGCGAGTGCAGATAACAGGCCGGCGGTATAGTGTGAATCGAGTGAACCTTCCAGTCCGTGCAGGATTAATACAACCATACCGTCTGTTTGCCGGGTCCAGTCCAGGTCAACAAAGTCACCGTCGGGTAATTCAATGCGCTCGCGAGTGAGCGGTGGTGCCCGGCGCGGGCGGAACAGTGAGGGGTAAAGTGTTTGCAGGTGCGGGCCCGGCAACCACCATGCCGGGCGAAATGCACTACGGGTAATCATCTTCTTCTGTGTTGAAGTGGTGGCGAGATGGGCAGTCAATCACGGGTTCAGGGTGACACCCGATTCTTTATCAGGTCATCAACTACACCGGGGTCAGCCAGTGTTGATGTGTCACCCAGAGAGTCTATTTCATTGGCAGCAATCTTGCGTAGAATACGGCGCATGATTTTGCCTGAACGCGTCTTCGGCAGCCCTGGTGCCCACTGAATAATGTCAGGAGTGGCGATTGGCCCGATTTCCTTACGCACATGCCTGACCAGTTCCTTGCGAAGCTCTTCCGTGGGTTCTACGCCATGGATGAGTGTGACGTAGGCGTAGATTCCCTGGCCCTTGATGTCATGCGGGTAACCGACAATCGCAGCCTCTGCGACCGCCTCATGCAGAACCAGGGCGCTTTCAAGTTCGGCGGTACCGAGATTGTGGCCGGAGACAATAAGCACATCATCGACACGCCCGGTAATCCAGTAGTCACCATCGGCGTCGCGGCGGGCACCGTCACCGGTAAAATACTTGCCCGGAAACGCGCTGAAATAGGTTTCAATAAACCGCTGATGATCGCCATAGACCGTTCGCATTTGTCCCGGCCACGGATGTGTGATTACCAGGCTGCCTTCGGCCTCGCCTTCAAGAATATTACCCTCGCTATCGACAATGGCCGGTTGTACACCAAAGAACGGGCGTGTTGCGGAGCCCGGTTTCATTTTGACGGCACCGGGTACGCCGGTAATCATGTGGCCACCTG
>JAQBDO010000318.1:0-3500 GCA_032124375.1 Gammaproteobacteria bacterium | reverse complement strand
GATGTTGAGAATGGTGCAGCCAAAACGCAGATTGGTGTTGATGTCGAACAGGTTATCATCCGGGCGACCAAGTTCCTCCAGCCAAAATGGCATGATCTGCATCAAGCCGCGGGCGCCGACACTGGAGATGGCGTAGTGATCAAAGTTACTTTCAACATTGATCAGTGCCAGCACGAGTTCCGGTGCAAGTTTGGCGCGTGACGCCTCGTAGTGCACATGCTTGAGAATTTTCAGACGTTCTTGCGGGTCTTTTACCCGCGATTGCAGTCGCATGGACATGTCTGTCAGCCAGACTTCGGCATCAAAACGGTCGCTAAAGCTGTCACTGGAGTTGATGGCCTGTAGTAGCGTCGCCCGCATGTCTGCATCCGGCCGTTCCTGGGTGGCAGACCAGGCGGGTGTGGCGCACAGCCAGCACTGGCTGGCGAGTAGCAGTGCTGCTGACAGGGTTCTGACTGGGCGTGGTATGGCGCTGTGCATACCTGCTTAATCGGCCTAACCGGCAGCCAGTTGAGCCTTCAGGAACGGGATAATGTCAATCAGCGGGATGTCTTGGTTGTCATTGCCGTTACGTGCCTTGTATTCCAGCATGCCCTGGTCAAGATTTTTCTCGCCGACCACCACTCTGTGTGGGATGCCGATCAGTTCCATGTCTGAAAACATCACGCCTGGACGAACCAGGCGGTCATCGAGCAGCACTTCCATGCCGGCTGCCTGCAGATCCTCGTAGAGCCTGTCTGTTGCTTCCTGAACCCGATGTGATTTCTTCATGTTCATTGGCAGCAGGGCGACCTGGAATGGTGCGATTGCCGCTGGCCAGATCATGCCCTTGTCATCATTGTTTTGTTCGATGGCCGCCGCGACAATACGTGTTATGCCAATGCCGTAACATCCCATTGTCATGGTTATTTCTTTACCCTGTTCGTCCAGTACGGTGGCGGACATGGCTTCACTGTATTTTGTGCCGAGCTGAAAAATGTGCCCGACTTCAATGCCGCGGGCAATCGACAAGGTGCCTTTGCCTTCAGGGCTTGTGTCACCGTTAATGACATTGCGCAGGTCGGCGCACTCCGGTGCTGGCAGGTCGCGTTCCCAGTTCATGCCGCTGAAATGCTTGCCGTCTTCATTGGCACCGCAAACAAAATCACTGAGGTGCGCAGCGGCATGATCCACAATGACCGGTATGGAAAGACCTGCTGGTCCGAGTGAGCCTGCGGAACAACCAGCGGCGGTGCGGATCTGCTCGTCTGTTGCAAACTGCAAGGGGGCTGCGACGGCAGGAAGTTTTTCTGCCTTGACGGTGTTCAGTTCGTGGTCGCCACGCAGGACCAGTGCAACGACCCCGGTCTCTGCACCCGCTACCAGCAAGGTCTTTACGCAGCGATCCGGCGTAATCTCCAGAAAGCTGCAGATGTCATCAATGCTGTGTTGCCCGGGTGTCTCTACGGTGGATTTCGCAGCCGCTGCTGCCGGTCTTTCGCCCGCAGGTGCGAGTGCTTCTGCACGTTCGACGTTGGCGGCGTACTCACCGTCAGATGAAAACGCGATGGCATCCTCGCCGGAATCGGCCAGTACATGAAACTCGTGGGAGACGTTGCCGCCTATTGCGCCGCTGTCGGCATGTACCGGCCGGAACTCCAGGCCCAACCGGGTGAAAATACGACTATAGGTGTCGTACATCAGCTGGTAGGTCTCGTCCAGAGAGGCCTGGCTGGTATGAAAGGAGTAGGCATCTTTCATGATGAACTCGCGTGAGCGCATGATGCCGAAGCGTGGCCGGATTTCGTCACGAAATTTGGTTTGAATCTGGTAGTAGTTAACCGGCAGTTGTTTGTAGCTGCGGATCTCGCGGCGTGCGATGTCGGTGATGATTTCCTCGTGTGTGGGTCCGAGGCAAAAGCTGCGCTGGTGGCGGTCATTGAAGCGCAACAGTTCCGGGCCATACTGCTCCCAGCGCCCGGATTCCATCCACAGTTCTGCCGGTTGTACGGCCGGCATCAGCAATTCGAGCGCGCCAGCCCGATTCATTTCTTCGCGTACGATAGCCTCAACCTTGCGCAATACCCGCAGGCCCAGCGGTAGCCAGCTGTACAGACCGGCTGCCTGTTTGCGTAGCATGCCGGCGCGCATCATTAGCTGATGACTGATGATTTCCGCATCAGCCGGTGTTTCTTTAAGGGTGGAAAGCGGGAACTGGGATAGACGCATGATGTAATCAGGGTTTTGTTTAAATGTGTACGGATTGTAGCGGGTTGTACTGCCGCATACTATTTAACCGCTGCTGCAGCGTCAAATACCTGCGGGCAGCGGAGCTATTCCGACGCTGGCTACTGCTTCGGGTTCAGTCGTGGCGGGTGCGGCAGGACGTTTTCATCGGCCCTGTGCTGAAGGTGTTCATATTCAACACCCGCGGGTGGCAGTGTGTCTGTGATCTGCCATTCCCCTTGCGCGTTACGCCATTTGTAGGCGTGTACCGTTGCCGGCTTACCCAGATCAGAGGTGCTGTCCAGCAGTTGTGATTTCATTTCGGGGTTGAGGTATAGATAGACGCCGGCTGCGAGCAGCAGAAATATCAACAACCAGATAAAACGCATCAGAAAGTGCCGGAGTTCCAGCCCCACATCTTGTGTGGTGCATCCGAGAACTCGATGTAGATACGTGCGGGATCTATACCGGTTTCGCTTGATACCAGCTCACACAAGACTCTGGAGGCGTCGGCAGTAGCAGATTCCGGCAGACCGATGCTCTTCAGCTCAAGAAAAGCCAGTGGTGCGTCCGTGCCGGCGAAGGTCATGGCGGGGTTGTTTTCTATAGAGGTCATGATATAGCTTTCCGGCTTGCCGAGCTGCATTGCGACCAGTGCAGAAGCCTTGCCGGCAAGCTCTTTTGCTGCTGTTTCAGCTAATGTCTTGTTGGTCAGTATTTTCAGGAAGGGCATGGCACAGTTGTCCTCAGGGATTGCAGTATTTTTTGATTTCCTCTTTTGCCGCGCTAATTTGTTGCTGACGTTCCTCTTCAGTGAAGCGCTTGACCTCGCCCTCGGCGGTCAGGTAGCGTCTTCCGCCGCCTTCCTCCAGCTTTCTGAGGTTATCTTGTGAGCTAACGCAGTTACGTTTGTTGGTAGCGGCCAGCTGCTTTTCCATTTCTTTCTCTTTGTCTTTCTCTGCTTTTTCGGTGATGGATTTACTCATGGCATCAAGTTGCTTCTGCAAGCTCTCGTCGGTCACGTCCGGGTCGCTTGCCGGGGGCGGAGCCCCTTGAATTTTCTCGGTTTTAACGCCACCCGGGGGTGGGATCTGGCTGTATTGGGTTTCGCCGGTCGCATCTGTCCATTTGTAAATTTCGGCACTGGCGGGGGTGTGCAGCAGTGCTGCGGCAATACACAGTCCGATTAACAGTGGCCATGCCGCCTGCGTAGAAGGGGTATTTGCGTGCTTCATAGTCTGTGTTCCTTAATAAAAATCTATATAATAGTATGGTTGTTTTATGGGCAGAACAAG
>JAQBDO010000317.1:0-3433 GCA_032124375.1 Gammaproteobacteria bacterium | reverse complement strand
TGGGTGAGACCGTCGGGTATCGCGTGCATCTGGACAAGCGCGTAAGCGCTGCGACGCGTATCGAGGTTGTCACCGAAGGCATTCTGGCGCGTATGCTGCAAACTGATCCGGCGCTGGAGTCTGTCGGTCTGGTTATCTTTGATGAATTCCATGAACGCAGTCTGGCCGCTGACCTGGGGCTGGCGCTGTGCCTTGACAGTCAGTCGGTGCTGCGTGAAGAACTGCGCTTGCTGGTGATGTCTGCCACGCTTGATGGCGCTGCCGTGGTGCAGTGGCTGGAGGCGGCACCGTTACTGATCAGTGAGGGCCGCAGCTACCCGGTGGCAGTGCGCTATCAGCCGGCGCGGATAGCGTTCAGTCGTGACCGACGCGCCTTCTGTGCCGAGGTCGCGCAACGGGTGCAGGCGGCGTTGCGCGAAGAGACCGGCAGCCTGCTGGTGTTTCTGCCCGGTGCCGCCGAGATACGCCAGGTCGAGCGGCTGTTGCAGACGACCGGGCTGGATGCAAACGTGTTACTGGCGCCACTCTATGGTCAGTTGTCCGGCGAGGCGCAAGATGCGGCGATCGAACCGGCAGCGGCAGGCCGGCGCAAGGTGGTGCTGGCGAGCGCCATTGCCGAGACCAGTCTGACCATTGAAGGGATTCGTGTGGTCATTGATGCCGGTTTGATGCGTGACCTGCGCTTTGATCCGAATACCGGTTTGTCCCGTCTGGAAACGCGTCCGGTTTCACAGGCCGCTGCCGAGCAACGCTGTGGCCGTGCTGGCCGTTTGCAGGCCGGTGTGTGTATTCGACTGTGGGGTGCGCATCAGTCACTGCTGGCACAGGCCGCAGCGGAAATTATGGCGGCTGATCTGGCATCGCTGGTGCTGGAACTGGCGCAGTGGGGTGTGCACGATGTCGCGCAGCTGCGCTGGCTGGACCGGCCGCCAGCTGCACATGTCGCGCAGGCAACCTCACTGTTGCAGCAACTGGGTGCGCTGGATACGGTCGCGCGCATCACTGCGCACGGCAGTGAAATGCTGCGCTTTGGCACGCACCCGCGGCTTGCGCACATGCTACTGCGTGGCCATGCATTGGGTTATGGTGCGCTGGCCTGTGAGCTGGCCGCCTTGCTGAGTGAGCGTGACCCGATGGGCAGGACCGGTGAGCGCAATGCGGATGTTGTTTTGCGTGTAGAGCTGCTGCGCCGTCCGGGCGCTAATGGCAATGCCAATCGCGGCCTGCTCGACGCGATTCGTGCGACGGCGAGACAGTGGCAACAACAACTGCGTTGTGCTGCCGCCCCGCAAGATCAGACCGATTTGTCGATGGCCGGTGTGCTGCTGGCCTTTGCCTATCCGGACCGGATTGCCGGGCGGCGCAGTGGCGCTGACAACCGCTTTCTCATGAGTAACGGGCGCGGTGCGGTTTTTAGCGGGGCAGAGCCACTGGCTGCTGCCGACACAATCGTGGCTGCGCACCTCGATGGCAGTGCCGAGGCGCGTATTTACCTGGCGGCGAGTCTGCACAAGGAGCAATTGTTGCAGTACCACGCAGCACTGCTGACAACAGTGACACATGTTGACTGGGATGCGCGCGCGCAATGTGTGCAGGCGCGCCGTCAACAGTGTATTGGTGCGCTGGTGTTGGCGGATGAACGTTGGGAGGAGGCTGATGAGGACGACATACTGTCGGCATTGCTTGACGCTATTCGTCGCGCCGGGCTGACGGTGTTACCCTGGACTGACGGCGCGCGTGCCTGTCAGGCGCGTATGAATTTTATGCATCAGCAGGCGCCGCAGGAGTGGCCGGATGTCAGTGATGCGGCACTGTTGGCGACCCTGCATGACTGGCTGCTGCCCTACCTGAGCGGGATGTCCCGGTTTGCGCACCTGAAACGGCTGAATCTGGAGGCGGCATTGCTGGCGCAGTTGCCCTGGGCGCAACAACGACAGCTGGATGAGCAGGCACCGACACATTTGCGCGTCCCCAGTGGTTCCCGGGTGCAGTTGGATTATGACCAGGCAGTGCCCGTGCTGGCGGTGCGCTTGCAGGAATTGTTTGGGCTGCAGCTTACGCCCTGCATTGCCGGTGGCAAGGTGCCGGTGTTGATACACCTGTTGTCACCGGCGCGGCGGCCAGTACAGATCACACAGGACCTCGCTGCCTTCTGGAAAGGCAGTTATCATGAGGTCAGAAAAGAACTTAAAGGTCGCTATCCGAAGCATCATTGGCCGGAGGACCCGCTACAGGCGCAGGCCACGACACGTATCCGGCGCAAACCCGGCAAGTAGCCGCGCCGGTCGACAGCAACAGCAAGGAGGTCAGGCAGGGTGGAGGTGATTAACGCGTATGATCCCGGTAGTGAATGCTACCTGGAAGAGGGTTGTTATATTATTGAGTTGCATAACACGGCTGCAGATACCGATTGTTCTATTGCGCGTGCGCGTGTCGAACCCGGCATCACGACCGAGTTGCATTGCCTCAGGGATATTATTGAGCGCTACGTGATTGTGGCGGGCAGGGGTGAGGTTACAATAGACGGGCAGGCGCCTGAACCGGTAGGGCTTATGGACGTGGTGACGATTCCGGCGGGAGTTTCGCAGCGCATTCACAACGTGGGTGATACCGATTTGATATTCCTGTGTGTCTGCACGCCCCGTTTTGATGCCGGAGGCTATATTCAACTGAAACAACAAGGATAATGTGTGATGCAACACGTTGCATGTCGTAATGCGGATACGGTCATTGTGCTGGATTTCGAGACCACCGGTATGTCGCCTGATCAGGGCGACCGGGCTATCGAGGTGGGGGCATTAAAGCTTGAGAACGGCGAAGTGACGGACCGTTTTCAGGGGCTGATGAATCCAGGCATGCAGGTTTCGCCGTTTATTGAAGAATTAACCGGTATCAGCAACGAGATGCTCGAGGATGCGCCCGGCTGCGAGACGGTGATGAGTGATTTCGCTGATTTTATCGCAGGCTATGACCTGGTGGCGCATAACGCCTCTTTTGATCGTCGTTTCCTGGATGCCGAGCTGGCATGTATCGGACGCAACTACGCGGGTGAATTTGCCTGTTCCATGCTGACGGCACGACGGCTTTATCCAAAAGCACCCAATCACAGGCTGGGTACGCTGGTTGCCTACAACAGCATTCCCAATAACGGCAACTTTCACCGCGCACTTGCCGATGCCGAAATGACAGCCGGGCTTTGGCTGGGTATGCTCAGGGACATCACTGCACGGCATGATTTTGTTAATATTCCGTTTACCCTCATGCAGCAGCTGGGTCGGGTGCCTGCTGCCAGTGCGGCACATTTTCTGGACAGGGCAGAGCGGTGCAACTGAATGTCAGCAGTGGGATTTCTCGTGAGCATAAGCGCAGCGGTTTTGTCACAGTGGCCAGATTGACGGGTACGTCACGTTGTTCCTTTACCCGTCCTACGGAA
>JAQBDO010000316.1:0-4300 GCA_032124375.1 Gammaproteobacteria bacterium | reverse complement strand
TTACGCTAGCAAGGGCGATACAGAAATGCATGCGGTAACAGATATCAATTACAAGCTTGCCAATACCTCGGAAGTGCTCGTTACCTCCGAAAGCGGGGATAAAATTGCCCGCAAGGATAATGTTTCCTTCAAGCAAGGCCACGCGCAGGGCAACCTGATCGTCATCAGGCCTGATATCGTCAAGCAAACAATTGCCGGTATTGGCACATCATTTACAGAATCGTCTGCTTTTGTCCTGGCGCACCTGGATAAAGCCAAACGACAGGAGGTAATGAACAAGATTTATAGTGAGGATGGTGCTAATTTCTCACTGGCAAGAACGCCAATCGGCGCCACCGATTTTTCTGTAGAGGGTCAATATTCCTACGCCGATGTTAACGGTGATGTGAAACTTGAACACTTCAGCATTGCGCCGGATAAAGACGGTTTCCCGGTCAAGGAATACCCGGGCATCAGGGATGCCGCCTATGACCTGTTGCCAATGATTAAAGAAGCCAATGCAATCAAGCAGAAGCAGCAAGATGATGATATAACCATTATTGCTTCAGCCTGGACTGCTCCGGCCTGGATGAAGGATATTGAGGAATGGCATATACCGGGATCTGATGAAAATAACTGGCAGGGAACGGGCGGGGAACTAAAACAGGCATATCTTCCAGTCTATGCCGATTACCTGACCAGATACCTTGATGCCTACAGGCGCGAGGGCGTGAATATCTGGGGCCTGACCCCGGTAAACGAGCCGCTGGGAAATAATGGACAATGGGAGAGCATGCATTTCACAGCAGCATCCCAAAATGATTTCGTAAAAAATTATTTGGGGCCAAAACTGCAAGCCAGTAACAATGGCGACGTCAAGCTATTGGTGTATGACCAAAACAGGGATCATCTGGAGCACTGGGCAGATGTCATTCTTTCTGACGCCCAGACTGCAAAGTATGTCTACGGTGTAGCAGTGCACTGGTACGAGAGTACTTTTAAGGTATACGAAGAAACACTCGACAAGGTGCATAACAGCTTTCCCGGGTTTGCGATCATTAATACCGAAGCGACTATCGATGATCTCGGCAAAAAGGCGCCTGGCGGTATCCTGGATCCGGTTCGTTTCGAGGAAAGCGACTGGTTTGATAACGATGCGTTCTGGTGGAATGCCAACGCCACGGACTGGGCGTATACCGCAACCTGGCCCGGCGTCATCACAGAAGATCATCCTATCTATACACCGGTACATCGATACGCAAGAAATATCATCGTCAGCCTGAATCACTGGATGACAGGCTGGGTCGACTGGAATATTGTTCTCGACCAGCGTGGCGGACCCAATCATGTCGGCAATTTTTGCGGGGCGCCGATCATGATCGATGTGGCGACGCAGCATGTATATTACACGCCGGTTTATTATGTGCTGGCGCAGTTTAGCAGAACAATAAGGCCGGGTGATAAAGCCGTCCAGGCGTACAAGTATCTGGATGGGCCGGATGATGACGCTCTGCATGCAAGTGCCACAATTAATCCTGACAAGCTCCTGACTGTGCAGTTGTTGAATACAACCAAACAGCCACTTGTTTACATGCTGCAGATCGGCATGCAATATGCGGAAGTCAATATTACCGCTAACGCCGTGCAAACTGTTCGTATTCAGTTATAGCCTGGGGACGGGATTTGCATTTCTACACACAGAAAATATTAATGATAAATACAACAAGGGTACTGCAGGGTTTATCTGTTCTCCATAAGTCAGGCTTTCAACCATAGGGTGGCACAATGTCAGATTTAAATATTCTTAAATGCGTAAAGAAGGTTTGCAGTTTTTTGGTGATCTTCCTGATTGTTTATGCTCCGCTCATGAGCCAGGCGCAGGCGGCTGACGTAGTAACGACCTACCAGGATGAAAACGGCTGGAAACTGCAGGTCAATGGCAATGACTTCTATATAAAAGGGGTCGTCTGGAGTTACGTGCCAAGAGATCAAAATTTTAATTACAATCTGTGGGCAGAGTCTGACGGGTACATCAGAAGGGTTCTTGATCAGGATTTTGGCCTGATGAAGGCAGCAGGCGTCAATGCGATCCGTACTTTCAACATGATACCGCCCAAGTGGATTAGCTATATCTACGAGGAGCACGGCATCATGACGGTCATCAATCCGGACATGGGCAGGTACGGATACCAGGTTGCCGGTAAATGGTACGAGAATACCGATTACTCCGACGAGCTTACCCGCTCGGTTATCAAGGCCGACATGCTGGTGCTGGTTGAAAAGTATAAAAATACACCGGGCTTGCTGATGTTCGCATTGGGTAATGAAAACAACTATGGCCTCTCCTGGTCGAGCCTGGAAATCGAAAATCTCCCGGTAGGCGAACGCAATGCGGAGAAAGCAAGATATTTGTACACACTGTTCAATGACATCATTGCAGCAGGCAAGCGTGTCGACAAGAATCATCCCTTTGCGATCGTTAATGGCGATATTCAGTACATCAATCTGATCGGGAAATATGTCCCGGCCCTGGATATATTGGGTATGAATGCGTACCGGGGTAAAACCTTCAGCAATATCTGGAAGGAAGTAAAAACCAGGCTGGACCTGCCACTGCTATTTATGGAGTTCGGCAGTGATGCCTATAACGCCAGGACCGGCGCTGAAGATATGTTAATGCAGGCGGAAATATTGAAAGATCAGTGGCAGGAGATGTATAGCAAGAGCTATGGAAATGGCGAGGAAGGCATCTCGATCGGTGGGTTTGTATTTGAGTGGCGTGATGAGTGGTGGAAGCACAATGTCGGAGAGCAGGAAGATATGGATGTACACGACACCACTGCGACTTGGGCCTCCGACAATTACCCGGTCGATTACGTTGCCGGTGAGAACAACATGAACGAGGAGTGGTGGGGTATTACCCGGCTTGGATCGGCTGATTCCGATGGTGTCTACACTGCACAGCCAAGAATGGCCTACGATATGCTGACAGAGGTCTGGAAGATAGACCCGTATGTCTACAAAAAGGCCGCGATCAATCAGTCAATGACTGGCATCAACATGGATTACCTTGAACTCAAGGGTGATGTCCGGGCGCTCAAGGAAGAAGCCAGCGAGACCACGCAAAAAATACGTTTGTCAGGTGCGCGCATTGAGACAAAATTCATAATGCAGGGCTTTGAAGATGACATAAAAGAGGATGGCGAGGAGGGTATCGACTTCCAGTCCGGTCAAATGCTTTTCCTGGATTTTGAATTTGCGCCGACTGATAAAATCACAGGACAGGCTTCGTTGAATATTCTTGGCAGTGTGCCCGACGAATTGATGGAAATCAGCTATGGCATGCGTGGAGAAACAGTGAACGTGCTGCAAGTCCAAACTGTCAATTACAACGGGGTTCCGGAAACAGTTGTTGTGCCGGTGGAGGTACAGGGTAGTGAACGGGTCGAGATTTATGACTTTGAAGCGAGCTACCAGGGAGAAAATTACGATATAAACAGCTTTTATCATGTGCCGCGATACCACTGGGGCTATGAGGGCGACTTTTTTGGTCTGGTGAGAGAAACAACGGATATGGCTGGCGAGGATATATGGAACGCCAAAGCGCCTGAAGGCGCAGAATTCGTCGGCAAAGGAAATCTGGAGGGACTCAAGATCGTCGGCGGACCGGAAATTTACTGGGGTGCAAATCCGAAAGTAGTGCTCAAGTACTGGCAAACGAGAGATTTACCACTCATCGGAGAGACCGAGTATTCCTTCATTCATTCAGAAGACGTTTCCAGGACTGGTCAGTCGTCGACTGCCACGGCGCCGACGACAAGACAATCGCGCGCGACCACGCTTTTTGGCAAAACCAATGTTACAGACAGTTCTACTTTTGAGCTGGGATTGATCGCTGCCGCGTCAGAAAAGATTGATGATAAATACACCCGTGTGAGTGGCAGCAAGGTTATTCAGAATGAGATTGATTTTGAGGACACGCTGGGTATGAAGGCCAGGCTGACCTGGGATATGTTCGGTTCCCAGGCCTATGTGGCTGGCGCTTATCAAGGTCTCGTGGCGGATGGCGGCGCTGCCGCGGTGCCGGGGCAATTCGCCACGCTGCTGCCGTATTCAGAGTTGGGCAATAAAAAGGAGATTGATGCAGGTTTGATGATGACCTTTGGTCACTGGATGGTCTTTCCACGCGCCTTGTGGCGTGAAAATCTGATTGATGCCAACCCGTTAATTCCGCCGAGCATTGATGGGGATACGCTCACTACCGGCGCCAGTCCCCGTAACACGGATGCTGACCCCTTTGCGGTGCTGGACAACAGGGAGG
>JAQBDO010000315.1:0-3086 GCA_032124375.1 Gammaproteobacteria bacterium | reverse complement strand
GCCTCTGGGGCCATATTGGGGTGGTATGGGCGTGAAAGTGGGAAAAGCCACACGGATTGGGTACTCCGGGCCATAAAGTGTTGGTTTTACCACGCGGATTGAAGGGGGGTGAAACCGTCCGGATTGATGCCGAAATTGTTGCGCAGACGGCCAGTGAGGCTGAGTCTATCCCGCTGAATATCGTCTATGAAGACGCAGCCCTGCTGGTGATTAACAAGCCGGCCGGCCTGGTGGTGCACCCGGCAGCGGGTAATCCGGCCGGCACCCTGTTAAATGCCCTGTTGCACTATGACGGTTCTTTGGTCGGTCTGCCCCGGGCAGGGATTGTCCATCGGCTTGACAAGAATACCAGCGGCTTGATGGTGGTGGCGCGTACCCTGACGGCTCATAAACGGCTGGTTGAGGCATTACAGGCGCGCACCGTAAAACGCATCTATTTGACGATTGTCCACAGTGTCCTTACCGCGGGTGGTCGTATTGAGGCACCCATTGGGCGACATCCGGTCGATCGCAAGCGTATGGCGGTCGTCGCCAATGGCAAGGAGTCGGTGACGCATTATCGGGTAGAAGAACGTTTTCGGGCGCATACGCTGGTACGGGTGCAGCTGGAAACCGGACGTACCCACCAGATTCGGGTACACATGGCGCATCAGCATATTCCGGTGTTGGGTGATCCTGTTTATGGCGGGCGTCTGCGCCTGCCAAAGGGCGCGGATGACCACTTCCGGGAAGTGTTATTGCGCTTCCGGCGACAGGCCCTGCACGCCACGCAACTGGGGTTGCTGCACCCGGTGAGTGGCGAGGAGATGAGCTGGCAGGCCGAGGTTCCGGAGGATATGGCGCAACTGATCGCCGTGTTGCGACAGGATGCCAGTGAACACCGCAATGATGCATGACTGGCTCGTGCCGGACTGGCCGGCGCCAGCCCCGGTACGTGCGGTTACCACAACCCGGCAGGGCGGCGTCAGCCAGGGGTGCTACGCCAGTATGAACCCGGCCGATCATGTCGATGATGATCCGGCGGCGGTGGTGGCGAACCGTGAATATCTGCAGCAGGTACTCGACTTGCCGGCTCAGCCGGTCTGGTTGCAGCAGGTTCATGGCAGCGTGGTTGTTAATGCCGCTACTGCCGGGGCATCACCCGCGGCGGATGCAGCCTATAGTTCAGCAGCCGGTGTGGTCTGTGCGGTACTGACGGCTGATTGCCTGCCGGTGCTGTTGTGCGATACAGCCGGTGAGTGTGTGGCAGCGATTCATGCCGGCTGGCGCGGGCTGGCGGCGGGTGTTATTGAGCAGGCGGCGCTGGCGACAGGGCGGCCGGGCGATGCTTTGCTGGCGTGGTTGGGGCCGGCCATTGGTCCGTCGGCCTTTCAGGTGGGGGAGGAGGTCAGGGATGCCTTTACGTCGCATGACCAGGCAGCGGTCGGCGCCTTCAGGCAAGGCGCTGACGGGCGCTGGTTTGCCGATCTGTACCAGTTGGCACGGCAACGCCTGGCTGACTGCGGGGTGACCGCTGTTTACGGGGGTGAATATTGCAGCTTTACAGATCCAGAGCGATTTTATTCATACCGGCGTGACGGTGTAACCGGCCGAATGGCGACATTGATCTGGTTGGAAGAATCATAGCTTCAGAAGCCAGGGTAAGGTTTTGAGACTGTAGGACGGGTAAAGCGAAGCGTACCCGTCAGAATAAAGCAACGAACTTGACGGGTACGCTTCGCTTTACCCGTCCTACCCCGGCCTTCATCCGGGCTTCAATGTTACGGCGCTTTTCCAGTTTAAGGTAGGGTATGATGGGCGCCGCAATTCTGTCTGGACTAACCAAATGCCGCTGCTTTCCTGGATAATTATTTTCTGCCTGCTGGGCGGTTTGTTGAGCGTGCTGGCGGCGGCGCTTTTCCTGGTGCTGAGTGAGTCGTTACGTAATCATCTATTGCCACACCTGGTGAGTTTTGCCACGGGCACGCTGCTGGGCGCTGCTTTTCTGGGCTTGCTGCCGCATGCACTGGCGTTGGTGCCCGGTAGTGATATGCATATTATTCCGATGGCCGTGTTAGCAGGGTTGCTGGGATTCTTTCTGCTGGAGAAGCTGGTGTTGTGGCGGCATTGCCATGCCGATCATTGTGAGGTGCATGCGCCGGACCAGAAAAGTCGCGACCACTCTACCGGGGCCATGATTCTGATGGGTGACGGCCTGCATAACTTTCTTGATGGTATTCTGATTGCCGCTGCCTTTATGACCGATATTCACCTGGGCGTGGTCACCAGTCTGGCGGTCGCCGCGCATGAGATTCCACAGGAGGTGGGTGACTTTGCCGTGCTGCTGCACAGTGGTTTTAGCCGTGGCCGTGCCTTTCTCTACAATATCCTCACCAGTCTGACGACCGTCATTGGTGGCGTGCTGGCCTGGTTTGCATTGCAGCAGATGCAGGCAGTGTTGCCCTTTGTACTGGCGATTGCGGCGTCCAGTTTTATCTATATCGCCGTGGCAGATTTGATTCCAACCCTGCATCAACGTGTCGAGGGCAGTGCTACCGTTCAGCAAGTCGTACTGATCGCTGCCGGTATCCTGCTGATTTATTCAACGCACTCCACATTGCATTAATCCCCTGCAGGAATAATTTTCCTCTGCGGTGTGTTTGACGGATACGCTGCGCTTTATCCGTCCTACAAAACGTCAACGCATTTCAACGCCGTAGGACGGGTAAAGGAGCAGCGCGACGTACCCGTCAGGGCAGCAGATTACTGTCTTTCCATGAGGACTTGAAAGTACCCGAATAAACCCCACTTATACAGATATATTCCTCTCTACAGGCGGAGAACAGTTTTATGCGCATGGACAAAATGACAAGCAAGTTTCAGCAGGCGCTGGCCGATGCCCAGAGCCTGGCGGTCGGCCGTGATCACCAGTTTATCGAACCGGCACATTTAATGACGGCCCTGCTGGACCAGGAGGGCGGCACCGTACGCCACTTGCTGTCACAGGCAGACGTCAATGTGAACCTGTTTCGTTCCCAGCTGGGTGAGTTGCTGGATCAGGTGCCACAGGTCGAGGGTACCGCCGGTGAGGTGCATATTTCCAACGA
>JAQBDO010000314.1:0-2572 GCA_032124375.1 Gammaproteobacteria bacterium | reverse complement strand
CATAGGACAGGGCTATTTTGGCTGCGGTCGACTGCGGGCTGACTTCCACTGCCTTGTTGCCATCGGCCAGCGCCTGCTCATTGTTGTTCTGCACAACATTAATCACGGCCCTGAGTGCGTATGCCAGGCCATCGTTCGGGTTTTGCTGCAGGGCGTCATTGATGCTTGCCTGTGCCTCGTCGACTCTGCCAACGGATAACAATGAAGCCGCATCTTTCAGGGAGGTCTGCACCCCGGCAGTTTCACCGCCTGCGGCCATCACTGGCGGGTAGTACAATGACCACTGGACTGCATCACGCGGGCGTACGACAGTGCGCATATAGGGTGCCTTGCCCTGCTCCGCGACGGCGGACTCACCGCCTGACACCGAGACATTGCCCTGGCTGTTTGATGCAACAACCAGGCCTTCCAGCACGGTTAGCTCTGACTGTCCGTCCTCTACACGGAAAACGAATTCGGTGCCTTCGATGGATCCGTTCAGGTAGGGTGTGTTGACCTCAAAACCACGTGGCTTGCGGCTAAAGGACTGGAATGTCCCTTTTAACAAACTGAGTACCGAGCGTTCTTCAGTGACCCCGGTAATATTGTCGAGGCGCATGGCGGTATTCTGATCGACACGCAGGACGGCCTGGTTGATCAGTGTAATGGTGGCGCGGCTGCGTGCAGCGGCGCGTACGGTGTCGCCCTGACACAGTTCAGCCCCCAGCACCACGGCCTGCCAACTGGAAGCACCTGTCCTCTGGACCTCTACCTGACCATCAACAGTCGCGAGGCGGCCAACAACCGTCTGGCAGGGTTCCGCCGCAACGGCAGCCCCGCTGAGCATTAGCGAAAATAAAACACCACTTAGCACGATTCCGACCAGCCGGATGACAGCCATTAATCACTCCCCCCAAAATATTCAAACTCACAGATAGAACGTGCGATAAACTCAACGGTTACACACTACCCGTTCAGTAACAAAGAGATATGGCATACACAGCTACTGCCAGGAACAAAAATTTGACTCCCGTCAACGAAAATGCAATGCCAACCCCCCACTATACATCTTGCAACTTAGCAGCTGTTTCCATGATTTTAGCGTCTTTTTTTATGACTTCTTGTGACTTTTTCATTTCCAACTGGCCCACCTCGCCCACTATAGTACTTTAGTACAGTGTAGGCGAGGATTATCCAGAGCGCAAAAAAATGACGGGCATACCGGAAAACACCTCTGGCAAGCCCCATCAACCACACAACAGCTACGCACATCAGGGCAGCAAAAGCGGTTGCGATACGCTTTTGTGACCGGATTATCCTGCAACAACGGGAACGATTACAGGCATGCCTGAGAGAAGAGAATGCAACTTATTACCATCGAACGGGGAGTTTCTGGTGAATCGTAATGCGCTTCTTTTCTATTGAGATATACCCCCCCTCTTTCAAATCTTTCAGGATACGACTAACCATCGCACGCGACGCGCCCACCATATCTGCGATCTCTTGCTGGGTGATTCTCTCCGTCACCGAGTCACCATCCTTCTCCTGCGCCTGCTGCAGCAATATGCGGGCAACACGACCATAGACATCCATTAGCGCCAGGCTACTGACATTCTTTGCCAGCATGCGCATACGACGCGTCATCGGCCTGATCAGGTTAATGGCAATTTCAGGATTGCGCGATAGGCAGGTCAGGAAATCGTCGCGCGAGATGATCATGAATTTTGATGCCTCGGTGGTCATCACCGAGGCCACACGGGGCTGCTTGTCTATCAGGGCGAGGTCACCAAAATAATCGCCGGCTGACTGGTGATTGAGCACGGCTTCGCGACCGTCTTCACCACTGACATAGACCTTCACCCGACCTGACAAGATCACATATAAAGAATAGGTTTCATCATCCTGATTGATAATGATGGCGCTCTTCTTGAATGACTTCACCGTGCCGTGCAGCTCTATTTCAGCCAGCGCTTCAGCTGCGAGTCCGGAAAACAGGGGGACGTTCTCCAACATACGGGATTCCTTGGTTAGGTAACGCTCGGCACAGAGGGGGTTCGGGGACTAACTCACAGTCAATCCGGGCACCCGAAGCGATGCTAGAATAGGTCGATTCTCTGGCAGCATCAAGATAAGCACGCACTTAACCACACGATATGAAGGGAAATCTGACAGAACCCCGCGTGATTACCGACTACCGTGGCGAACCGGTCTGCATCCTGCCGATCGGGTTTTATTTTACAGACGACCGCTGGCAGGCTATCTGGCAACGCTTCGAGGAAAAAGGCGGAGCCCTCTCACATGAAGACCTGCACGCACTGTTTCCCGATGAGCCCACACTGATTCCGCGCAACAAATGAATAGGGCAGATTATTACTGCCCGCCGCCTGCCGCGCGTAGCGCAGCAATTCGTGCTTCCAGCGGCGGGTGACTCATAAAGAGTTTCTTGATGCCGGTGCCCAGCCCGCCGGAAATACCAAAGGCGGCAAATTCACCCGGCAGGTCATGCGGCTGACTGCCACGCTGCAAGGCCTGCAGGGCTGCAATCATCTTGCCGCGCCCTGCCAGTGATGCACCCCCGGCGTCGGCGCGAAAT
>JAQBDO010000313.1:0-9348 GCA_032124375.1 Gammaproteobacteria bacterium | reverse complement strand
CTCAGTGTCGGACGCAGTTCGCCGTCATATTTCATCAATGCACGGGTAATACCATGACGAATAGCACCTGCCTGTCCGCTCATACCGCCACCCTTGACGGTCACTGTGATATCAAAGTTATCCAGTAAATTCGAAGTTTCCAGTGGCTGGCGCACAATCATGCGGGCAGTCTCACGACCAAAGTAAATATCGAGCGGACGACTGTTAACTGTTATATCGCCTTTACCCTTGCGCAGAAAAACTCGTGCGGTGGAGGTTTTACGACGTCCGGTACTGTATAGGGTCTCGCTCATTCTGGGCTTCCTGTTGCTAACGCCATGACTCGGCTGTTAGTCTGACTATTGATTAAAAATTCAGTGGTTTTGGCTGCTGGGCCGAGTGATTGTGATCAGGGCCCGCATATACCTTGAGCTTGCGGTACATGGCACGACCTAACGGATTTTTAGGCAGCATACCCTTGACAGCAAGCTCAATAACCCTGCCAGGTGCCTTCGCCTGCATTTGATCGAAACTGGCCGATTTCAAACTACCGATGTAACCCGTGTGATGGTAATAGATCTTGTCGGACGCCTTATTACCGGTGACGTGCACCTTGTCAGCGTTCACAACAATAATGTAGTCGCCGGTATCGACATGTGGCGTATAGATAGGTTTGTGCTTCCCGCGTAGACGTCGCGCCACTTCCGAGGCCAGACGGCCCAGTGTTTTACCTTCAGCATCAACGACATACCAGTCGCGATTCACTTCATGTGCTTTTGCAGAAAATGTCTTCATTCTTGTTAACTCTGGATCATGCGAAATCAAAGAGCGAGGATGTTACAAAAGTCGTCTGTAACTTACAAGGTTTCTGTACCTGAATGAGCTGTTTTCCCCGATCCTCTTTGCTGCGGACAAAAAAAAGCGCGGTTAAAAACCGCGCTTATAAAACCTCCCTTGGGGGAGGTGGAGGAGCGCTGACCGGCCAAATAGGGGGCAGGCCAATCAGCGTGTTAGTATCTTCTAATATTCCGGCATACTTGTCAATAGGCGATTGCATAAACATACAAGCACGCCAGCATATCATGTAAATTATACTGTAAATACAATCAGTTACTCTCAATGCACAGAAATCATTATATTTTGAGACGCTCCACTATTCGCCCGTTTTGCAAGTGTTCTTCAATAATCTCATCAATATCTTCCTTGTCTATATAGGTGTACCACACCGCTTCCGGATAAACCGCCAGCACCGGACCCTCTGCGCAACGGTCCAGACACCCGGCAGTATTGATCCTAACCTTGCCCTTACCGGCAAGACCCAGCGCCTTGCAGCGCTGCTTGGCGTAGTCACGCAGTTCCTGTGCAGCAAAACGCTGGCAGCAGTCGCTGCCATCAGCACGCAAATTGGTACAGAAAAAAACGTGATACTGGTAATAGGACATGATTTGCAATATTACCTCCGATTCAAAAGCAGGGAAAAACGCCCGCATGTTGCGCTAACAAAATCATGCTATCTTAACCGTATGTCAGCACGTAACCAGTCATTTATCGACCAGTGTATTGCCCAGGCCGACCAGGCCGTGCGTACTGTGTTCGGCACGCCCACCGGCTCCGGGCGAGAGAATCCGGCACAACCCGTCATTGAGGGTGAACTCACTACAACCGACAAGGCAGACAGTATCCGCCTGATGCGTGTTAATCATGCTGGCGAAGTCTGTGCACAGGCCCTCTATCAGGGGCAGGCACTAACCGCACGTAATCGCGAAACCCGGTCAAAAATGACACAGGCCGCCATCGAGGAAAATGATCACCTCGCCTGGTGTCGACAACGCATCCATGAGCTGGGTGGACACACCAGCCTGCTAAACCCGGTCTGGTTTACCGGTTCACTGGCCATCGGCGCCGCATCGGGAATGCTGGGCGACAAATGGAGCCTTGGCTTCCTCGCGGAAACAGAGGCACAGGTGGTGAAGCATCTTGAAGGACACCTGCAGCGCCTGCCCGAAGCAGACAACAAGTCTCACGCCATCCTGGCACAAATGAAGACGGATGAAGCCAAACACCAGGCAACTGCGGTCAAGGCTGGTGGCATTAATCTACCGAAACCTGCAAAAAAGATGATGGCCCTGATGTCAAAAATAATGACGATAGCGGCCTATCGGGTTTAATCGCCTGTCACAGACTGCACCACTTTTTCAGACCACCATCGGTGGGTGAAAAATAATCTGCACGATCGTGCCTTCCGGGTCGGCACAGTAAAAACTGCGGGCACCATCTCTATGTGTTCGTGGCGTCGCCTTTATTTCAACATCATGTTGCTTGAGGAAGACATGCCATTCATCAACCTGTTCCGGACTCGCGATAAAAAACCCGATATGATCCAGTCGCTGGCCTGCTGCAGCGGCAGCTTTATCAACCCGATGCAAGGCCAGGTTATCATTGCCTGATGACAGGTAGACATTATCTGCATCCGGCCGCCATTCAACGGCCATCCCGAGCAGATCAACATAGAAGTGCTCACAGACGTTCAGGTCCCTGACATTCAGGGCGACATGACGCAGTCCCAGTGTCGCAGCCGGTCTGTGCATCAGCTATCCACACCCGGCGAGGCCACAATTTTATAGCTGTGGGTAATGTCTACCGACTTGCTGAGCATAATTGACGCAGAACAGTACTTTTCAGCCGAAAGCTCAACAGCCCGCGCCACCTGCTTGTCCGAGAGCCCGTTGCCGGTCACTACAAAATGCACATGAATGCGGGTGAATACCTTGGGGTCAGTGGCAGCACGCTCGGCCTCCATTTCAACAACACAGTCTGTAATCTCCTGGCGCGCTTTTTTCAGAATCATCACCACATCAAACGCTGTACAACCACCCATGCCCAGCAACAGCATTTCCATCGGCCGTACACCCAAATTACGTCCACCACTCTCAGGCGGGCCGTCCATCACCACCGCATGGCCGCTGGCCGCCTCACCGAGAAAAGTCACCTCCTCAACCCACTTGACGCGTGCTTTCATAATCATTCCTGTGTCCCAAGAAGTTAAAGCCTATCACAGCCAGCGCAGCTGGCAGATAATTCGCGCCAGTATCTAAAGTCATGAGAGGGAGGGCCGATAGCAGTGCTATGCAATCACACCACCTGACTTTCGAAGCAGATAGCGCGCCTTTAAAAGGCTCGGTAAATCCATGTGTTGAACGGTTCCTTGAGCAATGCCATCGTCGAAAATACCCGAACAAGAGCGTCATCATTTATGCCGGTGACCGGCCAGATGTACTGTATTACGTTATCAATGGCTCAGTCAGCGTACTCATTGAAGATGAAGATGGCCACGAGATCGTGCTGGCCTATATCAATTCCGGCGGTTTCTTTGGAGAAATGGGCCTGTTCGGCGAACATCCCAACCGCAGCGCCTGGATTCGCAGCCGCACCGAATGTGAAGTTGCCGAGATCAGTTACACACGATTCCGCGCACTGGCACGTGAAGACCCGGATATCCTGCTGGAGCTCACCGCACAACTGGCAACCCGTTTACGCAAGACCAGCCTCAAGGTCAGCAATCTTGCTTTCCTTGATGTCACCGGACGCATTGCACACACCCTGCTGGAGCTATGCAAGGAACCGGACGCAATGACACACCCGGATGGCATGCAAATAAAGATTACCCGTCAGGAAATTGGTCGTATTGTCGGTTGCTCACGTGAAATGGCTGGCAGGGTACTCAAGGCACTTGGTGAACAAGGCCATATTTTAGTGAAGGGAAAAACCATCGTGGTATTTGGCGCACGTTAAATCCAGAAGCCCGAGTCATCAAAAGCCCGGTTGCAGCTTTCTGCAACCGGGCTTTTTTATTAGCTCAGACAAACAGCCCTGCGAGTTTCTCACCCGGCTCGGGCGCTCTCATAAAGGTCTCCCCCACCAGAAAACAGTTCACGCCGTGCGAACGCATCAGCGCAACATCCTCGACCGTATGGATACCGCTCTCTGTCACAATCAAGCGGTCATCCGGAATCTGTTCCAAAAAGCCTAACGTTGTATCCAGACTTGTTTCAAAGGTACGCAAGTCGCGGTTATTAATTCCCAGCAGCGGTGCCGGTAGCGCCAGGGCACGCTCCAGCTCCAGCGCATCATGCACCTCAACCAGCGCATCCATGCCAAGCTCACTGGCCTGCTGCAGCAACGCCAGCAGCAGGGCATCGTCAAGGGCAGCAACGATCAACAGGATACAATCCGCGCCCAGTGCCCGCGCCTCGACTACCTGGTAGGGATCAATCACAAAATCCTTGCGCAATACAGGCAGACTGCACGCGGCACGCGCCTGCTGCAGGTAAGCATCCGAACCCTTGAAAAAATCAATATCGGTAAGCACTGACAGACAGGCCGCACCGCCCTTTTCAAAGCTCACTGCAATCTTTTCCGGATCAAAATCTTCCCGCAAAACACCCCGACTGGGAGAGGCCTTCTTGATCTCTGCAATCACCGCAGCCAGACCAGCGTCAATTTTATTCTGCAGGCTGGCCCTGAATCCGCGCACCGCATCCGCATCAGCGGCAGCCGTGCTCACATCAGCCAGTCCAACTGCATGCTTGCGCGCTGCAACCTCCTCAGCCTTGCGGTCGAGAATCTTTTTCAGAATATCCGGTGTGTCGGGCGTATCAGGCATGTCGTTTACACCGCATTGGAAACATCGATCAATGATTGATACGTTTGTCCGGCCTTGCCGCTACTGATGACATCGGCAGCAAGCGCGACACCGTCTGCCAGTGATGGCGCCAAACCGGCCGCATAAATTGCCGCACCGGCATTCAAACGCACAATGTCCCGAGCCGGGCCTGGCTGGCCAGCAAACACTGCTTCGATCATCGCCAGACTCTGCGCTGCATTCTCGACGGCAATGGCAGACAAATCTGCACGCTGCAAACCGAAATCTTCCGGCGTGACCGTATACACCGAAATATCACCCTTGTTGAGTTCGGCAATCCGGGTGGGCGCTGCAATGCTGATCTCATCCAGCCCATCCTCCGCATGCACCACCAGTACATGCTCACTGCCAAGCTGCTTGAGTACCTGCGCCAGTGGCTCCACCCATTCAAGACTGAATACACCCAGCACCTGGTTCGGCGCACCAGCCGGATTGGTTAACGGCCCCAGCAGATTAAACAGTGTGCGCACGCGCATCTCCTTGCGCGGCCCAATGGCGTGCTTCATGGCACTGTGATGTTGTGGCGCAAACAAAAAACCAACCCCGACCTGATCTATACAGGTGGCTACCTGCGCTGGTGTCAGGTCCAGCTTCACCCCGGCTGCTTCCAGCACATCAGCACTACCGGAACGGCTGGAGACTGAACGATTACCGTGTTTCGCCACGCGACCACCTGCAGCAGCAGTAACAATGGCGCTGGCGGTAGAAATATTGAAGGTACTGGCACCGTCACCACCGGTCCCGCAAGTATCCACCAGGTGTCGCCCACCGACATCAACCCGGGTAGCCAGTTCACGCATGACTTTGGCTGCCGCCGCTATTTCATCGACAGTTTCACCCTTCATACGCAGGCCAACCAGAAATCCACCGATCTGTGCCGGCGTTGCCTGCCCGGTCATGATGGAACGCATCACCGCTTCCATATCAGCGGCACTCAAATCGCGTAGCTCGACAACATTCGCGATGGCTGTTGCTATATCCATTTATTGCTACCCTCGCTACCACCCAAACAGCAGCGCTTACTGTTCCAGAAAGTTTCTCAATAAATCATGCCCGCTACTGGTCAATATGGATTCCGGATGAAACTGCACACCCTCCACCGCCATGGTCTTGTGGCGCACACCCATAATTTCATCGACCACGCCGCTGTCATCGACTGTCCAGGCAGTGACCTCCAGACAATCAGGCAATGAATCCGGCTCAATCACCAGCGAGTGATAACGCGTTGCCTCAAAGGGATTTGGCAACCCTTTAAACACCCCAACATTACTGTGATGCATCATTGAAGTCTTGCCGTGCATGATGGCACGCGCATGCCCGATACGCCCGCCAAATGCCTGGCCGATACTCTGATGCCCCAGGCATACACCCAGTATCGGAACCCGACCGGCAAACTGCCTGATAGTATCAATCGAAATACCGGCTTCATTCGGTGTACAGGGTCCTGGCGAGATGACAATCTTTTCCGGTTGCAGATCCTCGATCTCCTGCAAACTAATGCAGTCATTGCGGTACACACGTACATCCGCCCCCAGTTCGCCCAGGTACTGGACCAGGTTATAGGTAAACGAATCATAATTGTCGATCATCAGGAGCATATTCAGCGCCTCCCCTTCAAACCGCGGCATGCCATCGCCACGGCACGGAAAATGGCCCGTCCTTTATTCATGGTCTCATCCCACTCGTTGGCAGGCACGGAGTCAGCGACAATACCGGCGCCGGCCTGTATATGCAGGGTGCCATCCTTGATCACGGCAGTACGAATCGCAATCGCCGTATCCATATTACCCGACCATGACAAATAGCCTACCGCCCCGGCATAGACACCACGTTTCACCGGTTCCAGTTCGTCAATAATTTCCATGGCGCGGATCTTCGGTGCTCCGCTGACCGTACCGGCCGGAAAGGTTGCGCGCAACACATCGATGGCACGCATACCCGGCCGTATGCGCCCGGTTACATTCGAGACGATGTGCATAACATGCGAATAACGTTCAATCACCATTTTCTCGGTGAGCGCAACACTGCCCACCTCGCTGACACGTCCGGCATCGTTACGGCCGAGGTCAATCAACATCAGGTGCTCGGCGAGCTCCTTCGGATCGGCCAGTAAATCAGCCTCCAGCGCCACGTCTTCTGCCTCGGTCTTGCCGCGCGGCCGGGTACCGGCAATCGGGCGCACCGTCACCACGTCCTCTTCCAGGCGTACCAGGATCTCGGGCGATGAACCCACCACGTGGAAATCACCCAGATCAAGATAGTACATATAAGGCGAGGGGTTCAGATTACGCAGGGCACGGTACAGATCCAGCGGTGGCGGTTCAAACGGAATCGACATGCGCTGCGACAGCACCACCTGCATGGCATCGCCTTCAACAATATAATCCTTGATGCGACCAACCGCTGTTTCAAAACCATTGCGGGTAAACCCGGAAACAAAGTCAGCCTCTTCAATCACACCATCGCTAACAGCACTGACCTCATAGGCTGAAGAAGCCTTTTGCAGCAGATTCTCCAGCTCATCCAGCCGCGTCTCTCCACGCACCAGGGCATTGGCCTGCGTCGGGTCGACGTGAACGATTAGTTGCAAGGTTCCGGACAGATTATCGAACACTACCAGCTCATCGGACACCATCAACAATATATCCGGGCAGCCAATCAGGTCCGGCTTGTCGAATGTTGCCAGGCGAGGCTCAATGTAACGTACAGTGTCATAGCCGAAATAACCGACCAGCCCACCATTAAAACGTGGCAACTCCGGCAGCTCGGGCGCACGATAGCGCGCCTGAAAACTTTCTATCCAGGCCAGCGGATCATCCGCGTGCGCGCTTTCAATAATTTCATTATCGCGCAGCAAGCTGATGTCATGACCATGAACCTGTAATACCGTTGAACACGGCAAACCGATTATCGAGTAGCGGCCCCATTTCTCACCGCCGTGAACAGACTCAAA
The DNA here is from genome assembly GCA_032124375.1 of Gammaproteobacteria bacterium. Taxonomy (GTDB): domain Bacteria; phylum Pseudomonadota; class Gammaproteobacteria; order UBA9214; family UBA9214; genus UBA9214. The sequence continues at coordinate 1,714 of JAQBDO010000313.1, read as the reverse complement.
CAGGTAGGAATAGGGGCCATCAGCGAGCTTGATAAAGGTACTCAGGGGCGTATCGAGGTCTGCAAGCACCTCACGCGTAACAGGTATGCGGTTAAATCCCTGGCTGCCCAGGTCTTGAAATTTTTCAGGTGTCATCATATTCACTTTCGCGAAAACCGGGTTGCACAAAACAGCAGTCTGAACAACGGCATTTCTGCCACCATCGACTGCTGACAAGGTGCTGTGTCAGGGTTGTCTCTCCAGTGAATTCGATCAATTGCATACGTCTCTTCAAGCAGCCTGTACCAGTAACGGGGGCACCTCGACAAAAGAATCAACAACCGCGTCAGGTGCCGACTCACGAATATCAACACCATGATTGTAACCATAACTCATGCACACAATCTGAAATCCTGCTGCGCGTGCCGCGGCTACATCACTGACCGAATCGCCGATCATCAGCGCGTTGGCTGGATCACAACCAAAAAACTCCGCCGCATGTAGCAAGGGAGCCGGATCCGGCTTCTTTTTGCTTAATGTATCACCACTGATAATAATTGAGAAATCTTCGTACAGGCCAAGATCCTTCAACAGCGGCTCGGTAAACTGCGCCGCCTTGTTGGTCACACAGCCAAGACGATAGTCGGCTGCTTTAAGGAGATCAAGCCCCTCCCGGACACCGGGATACAGGCAGGATCGCTTCGAGGTATTTTCTGCGTACAGCGCCAGGAACAGCGGATAGGCACTCTCAAAGTCGGCACTCTCGGGCTCACCGTTGAGTGCGCCGACCAGCGCCCTGCGCACCAGTCGCTCGACACCATTGCCGACCCACTCACGCACACTCGCCTCACCATGCGGCATACGACCGAGTTCCACCATCATGGTATCCACGCAATAGGCAAGGTCTGGCACGCTGTCCACCAGCGTGCCATCCACATCAATCAAAATCATGTCGGGTTTACGCATGATCTTTCCGTCAGGAGACGGCCCTGGCAATCTCCGCGCGCATGGCATCAATGGTTGCCTTGTAATCATCCGCACCAAAAATAGCCGACCCGGCAACAAAGGTGTCTGCACCAGCTGCGGCAATTTCACCAATATTATCAACCTTCACGCCGCCATCAATTTCCAGGCGAATATCACGACCACTGTCATCAATAATCTTGCGCGCCTCGCGCAACTTCACCAGCGCTTCGGGGATAAAACTCTGCCCACCAAAACCCGGGTTAACCGACATCAGCAAAATCATATCGACCTTGTCGATGACATGTTTCAGATAATCCAGCGGAGTTGCCGGATTAAACACCAGCCCGGACTTGCAGCCATGCTCATGCACCAGCGACAGGGAACGATCAATGTGCTCACTGGCCTCGGGATGAAAGGTAATATAGGTAGCACCGGCCTTGGCGAAGTCGGGAATAATCCGGTCTACCGGCTTGACCATCAGGTGCACATCAATATCTGCAGTGACACCGTGATTACGCAAGGCTTCACACACCAGCGGGCCAATGGTCAGGTTGGGAACGTAATGATTATCCATTACATCGAAATGTACGATGTCAGCGCCTGACGCCAGTACATGTGTAACCTCGTCTCCCAGTCGTGCAAAATCCGCTGACAGAATGGAAGGGGCTATCTTGTAATCGGCCATGTTGTTGTCCTCACTAAAGAATTCAAAGAGATCTATGAAAAAATGGAACGCGCACTTTACCCTAACAGGGCAAAACTTTCAGCA
>JAQBDO010000312.1:0-2666 GCA_032124375.1 Gammaproteobacteria bacterium | reverse complement strand
ACGATTCTCAACGAGGCTTATAACCGCACCCGGCCCGGAGCAGTCCTTTGCCAACCTCCTGAACCAGGATAATTATTCATTGCAACAAAGACAAAAAACCCCGTTTCGGCGGGGTTTTTTGACACGTTGCCTGTGCAGGTCCGCAGAGGCGATAACTTCAGGCACCGGGACCTATGTGCATCACCCGCATCATCTCGTGATCTTCGTGCGAGAGGATATGACAGTGCCACACGTAACGCCCGGGCTTGTCGAAAGTCGCCTTGATTCGGGTGACCTGCCCTGGTAACGCCGTGACCATATCTTTCGGGGCGTTCTCTGCATACCCATCGGATAAATCAAGTTTAACTTTGCCACCCACCTTGACGTTCTCGATCGATGGAGCCTGCCCCAACTCACCGTTGTGCTGTAAGATTACCTGGGGATCGTCACCCTCGTCGAAGGTCATCCCCCTGCGGCCGAGAATCTCGAAATTTATCAGGTGAAGATGGACCGGGTGAGCATCGCCGGTGAAGTTATAGATATCCCATACCTCAGTAGCGTCCATCTCCGGATTTTCGGTCGTAGGCATATGCCATGGAATCGCCTTGAACTCGCCGTCTACTTCGGCACCGAGCAGTGGTTGCAAACGACCATACTCATCGAGGCCCTCAAACAGGGCGACCTTGCGGTATTTAGTCACCTTGTTTTTGTTTCCCTCATACGAATTGATGCTGGATGGAACAAAGTTATCCGACACTGCTGTTGAAAGGGGTAGCGTGACATCGAATGCCATGATTCGATCGGTTTGCCGGTCCTCGAAATAGTCGTCCGGGCCGAGAGCGTCACCGAAGTCACCACCGAATGGCGAATCTCCACCGATATTCCCGATGATGACCCGCTTGCCCACCAGGGCCGGATCAGAGAAGTCGATGATTAGGTCATAGCGAGAACCGGGCTCGAAAACCAGCGTGTCCATTTCCATGGCCTTTCCAGCAAGACCCTGATCGCTGCCGATAACGTGGAATGGTAGTGGCACACTGGCACGCGATAGATCAGTATCTCCGGCGGACACAGCTCGAAGTTGAATGACCAGGAAGCGTGAATCCGTACCATTCAACAAACGCACGCGGTAGTTTCGCGGCTCGACGTCTGTCTTGGGCCATATTTTTCCGTTCACGACCATGTGGTCGCCGAAAAATTCGGCAAGTGCCGATGGTCCGCCCGGTATCGGCGGCGTGGCCCCTTCGTCCGTGATGAAATCATCCCATAAGGGATCGTTCTCATAGGCGGGATAAAACAGCTGGCCATTCTCGGTAAACATCCGGTCCTGGATCGCGTAGCCGAGTTCGTAGGGACCGGCAGGAAGCTCAAGCGGATTATCAGGCAGGCCTGTATCCAGGTCGTCGCGCAAAATATAAAAACCGGCCAGTCCGGCATAAACATTCAGCCGGGTAAGCCCCAGAGCATGATCGTGATACCAGAGTGTTCCTGCCCTCTGATCGTTGCTGTAGGTGAAAACCTTCTCGGCATCACCCTGCCATTGCGGGCCGATGATCTCATGTCCTGGCGAAAAGAAAAATTCCGGGTTACCGTCGAAAAGGTAGTCAGAATGCCCGCCGTGCAGGTGTGGAATAATCGGCACCCCATTTTTCTTGATGCTGTAACCTTCATAGCCGTCCAAGCTATAGGCCCAGTGCAAACTCTCATCTACGGGCAGCAAATGTGGCAACGGTTTGCCGCCATTATTAGTCAGGTTATTAGACCACCGGACTGTTGTCGTAACATCTTTCTGCGCATAAATTGTCGGGCCGGGCCAGCTAACCGTATCGGCATTCCCGTATCCCCAGACCGTGGTATTAGCCCGACGGCCGTTCTTGCGCAGCAGCCCTGTCTGTTGCGTTGTCTGGCCGACGTTGGCGTGGATAATCCCGGTACTGGGGTTTGGATAATACGTGAAGCCCGGATCCAGCGCGTTGGGTGCATGCTCCACGAACTTTGGTTGCAATGCCGGGTCGCTGAGTAATCCGATTGACGAATCAAGAGGTAAACCATAGGCCTTTTTCATTAAAGGGCTCCATGGCATCAGTATTGAGCCGCCCACGGCGACCGCACCCGCCTGGATGAATTTTCGTCTGTTGATCATGTCGTTCTCCCCGTGATGGGTCCGTCACAAACATGCTGTTGTGCAGAAGCTCTCGTTAACGGGAGTAGAAGAAATGGTGCGGGTAATGTAGTAGTTAAGGACTTGTTCACATCGATCCCCCGAAGGTCAGATGAATTTAGCAAACACAATACATCCATGCAGTGGACAAGCGTCCTTGCAGACCGAATCACTTCAACATCATTTATACGTTAAGAAACTGATTCTTGGTACGTTTTACAGAAGGAAAATTTACTTTACTTGATCTATGCCAGTATATTACGTGATATAAGTTATTTTGAAATAAATGGTGATGCACCGATGGTTTAGCGCATCCTCGGTATTAACAGCAGTTTGTTTTATTAATTTTATGACTCCTTTGGCCGAATGCACTACTACGCGGCCCTGAAAGTGACGCTCTTACAAATTCCGGTTTGTATATGGACTCCTCCTTGTTCGCGAGTGATTTCGTATCAGACATAAGACGCGTATGTATATTCGGCTTTTCAATGGAGACGCTATCTCCCAGCCCTCAATGTATGCGCAC
>JAQBDO010000311.1:0-7465 GCA_032124375.1 Gammaproteobacteria bacterium | reverse complement strand
GACCTGGTCCAGCGGTTGGGGTGCTTTACCGGAGAATGATTCCTGTCGGTAGACGGTCTGCCGGTAACGGGATGCCGCCTCTCCGAGCGCCGCCAGCAACTGGTATTGCCGCCTGCCGCTTAGCGGTCCGCCTTGCAGTTGCGGACGGACCTTGCTCAATGCCGCAGCGGTCTCAGTTAACCACAGGTCTACTTCCCGGGAGAGGCTAAATGATCCCGATTCCTGTGCCAGCAACTGCTGCAGGAAGGTGATGTAACGGCGCATGTAGTACAGGGTCACCATCGAGAGTCCCTGGCCAACCAGCGCGTTGTTGGCATCGTTCCACTCCGGGCGCTGGGTGTTGAGCCAGATGCCTGCATCGATAACGAGGTTGCCCAGTTTGCATAGCAGTGTTACCAGCAGCTTCTCGAGCAGGTTGACCATGTACACCTCGCCATTGGCATCCTCCAGCAGCTTGCCATCAGAGCCCCGGTAAGCCACCCGTTGCTCGATACGCTCCGCCAGCTCCAGATCATACTCGACGGTGCTTTTGGCATTCGCCAGCAAGGCATCAAACGGTTTGATCCTGTAGGGTACGTTGGCATAGCTGAAGACAGGCTGGCGCAGCCATGTACCGAGGCGCTGCGGGTGGAACTGCCTGGAGAGCTCCAGTAACTTAAGCAGGTAAATGATCTGGTGATCGCCCCAGTAGCCAATATAGCTCCACGGGTCATCAGGCTCCTCGACTTCCCAGTCGATGCCTTCCTTGGTGATTCGGTATGGGTTGTAGCCATCCACTGTCGATGCGTTGACAAACTTGGCGATCACGTTTTCGATAAATTCCGGGTAGCTGAAGGTCAAGGCTTCCCAATTCTGGAAAATATCACGCCAGTTACCCTGGTAGGAAAACAGGTAGTTGCCCCGGTCGTCTTTTAGTTTGATTGAAAACTGGTTCCAGGGTCGGCTCGGGTCACCGTGCCGGCGACAAAAACCGATGGGCAGGTATTCATAAGTCAAACGCTCCAGCTGATGATCGCCTTGCTCCTTGATGATGGCGAGCAGCTCAGGGTATGGCAGCTGCCCGGGCAAGGTGTCGAGTAGTGCCTGATGGCGCTGAAACACGTTGCGATTTAGCATCTCGACGGTGTTCCTGAAATCCCGTAAGGACACCCGGTACTGGTTACTGACGATACCGCCGCGCAGGCTATTGAACAGTACGTTGGCATAATGGTGTACCGACACGCTTTCCTCGCCGGTGACCTGGAATGCGTCGCCGCGCGCCATGATACGAGCCAGTTTATCCGAGCCATTGTCGACAGAGCGGGTGATCGCCTCGGCCAGCATTGCCGGGTCACTGAGTTGCTGGCGCAGGCTGACCACCTGTGCCTGGCTTTGCTCGACGTCGGCCACCAGTTGCCAGCGCTGGATTGACTGCGGCGCCAGATCCAGCGACACATTGACCAGATAAGCCCCGCGGATGCCGCGCTTGTGGGCTTCCTGCGTCAACGGCATACCGCGGCGGAAGCTGCCGAGCTGGTTTGAGGAGAGCAGCACTTTCTGTCCTTGCAGGCCAAGACAAAATACAGTCGTGGCCCGCAGCGACTCGCAAGGCTCGGCGCGGTCGGTAATCCCCGAATAGAGTGCAAATAATGCCAGCCCCGTCTGCTCATCCAGTTCACTCCACTTGTACGCATCCACCAGGGTGCTGACGTTGGTCTGGGCAAAGCGCGGAGTACCGGCCGGGAGAATATTCTGTAATCCATCAACCAGTTCAACGCTGAGTTTCTGCTCGCCAAAGTTCTCCAGTTCACATTGGCGCACAAAGCCGTAGACGCCACTGGTAACCCAGCAGTAGCGGAATACCAGCTCCAGGTCATGGTTGATCTCCTCGAAGCACAGCTTGTTGCCCAGAATATTTTTATACAGGTTGCGGGTAATCGCATAGCGGCCTTCATGCCCCTTGTTGAACGGTTCCCACTCATACCTGTGACTATCTATTGTGGTACTGAGCAGTGTCTTGCTGCCGGTATGCGGAGTACTGTCATGAATCTTGTCGACCGTGACGTACGGGAACAGCGCCGTCTCGGGGGACTCTCGACCAGCCGTTAGTCCGCCGGTTGAAGAAACGAATAACCAGTGATTGGAATTGGAAACAACGCTGATAAAAAACGGGTCCATCTTGTCAATGTTGCGTATCGCGTAATAACGCTCCCCCCTCAGGGTTATAAATTCGCCGGACACCGCATCGTTGTTTACGATGGACATATTCATGGCTTACTCCACCTGATTCCAGGTAATAAAATTATTGGGTCTGACCCGGATAGTTATAATTATCCCGGATGGTATTATTCAGATCGAAATTCTACATGGACGATTTCGCTTTCTGTCCGAGCATCTCCGGTGTAACCAGCACTATTCCATTGGGTGTTACCCGGAAACGCCTGGCATCCTCTACCGGATCCTTGCCAATAACAGTGCCATCTGGCAGGTGGCAACCGCGATCGATAATGGCGCGATGTATATGGCAATTTCTCCCAATATCAACTTCCGGTAAGACCACAGACTCACCCACCTTCGAGAAGGAGTGAACCTTGACACTGGAGAACAATATGGAATGTTCAATCGAGGCTCCGGAGATAATACAGCCGCCGGAGACGACGGAGTCCAGCGCCTGACCCCGCCTGGCTTCATCCCGGAAGAGAAACTTGGCGGAAGGCAGCTGGCGCTGAAAGGTAAGGATCGGCCACTGCTCATCATAGAGGTTGAGTTTCGGAGTGACATCCGCCAGGTCTATGTTGGCCGCCCAGAATGCATCCAGGGTTCCTACATCTTGCCAGTAGGGTTGTACGCTTGTATCTGCATCCTGAAAGCGGCAGGCATAAACTTGCGAGCTTTTTATAATATAGGGAATGATGTCCTTGCTGAAATCATGGCTCGAGCGGGGATTGGCGGCATCCAGTTTCAACTGCTCGTAAAGGAACTCGGTGTTGAACACATAGTTGCCCATTGAAGCCAGCGCTCTGTCTGCAGATCCGGGTATTGGACGAGGCCTGGCCGGCTTTTCCTCGAACGACACGACCCGGTTTTCTGTATCAACACCGATGACACCAAACTCCGTGGCTTCTTTCACCGGGACCTCTATGCAGGAGATCGTCATGTCGGCCTGTTTTTCCACATGCTGCGCAAGCAGGGGACCATAGTCCATTTTATAAATATGATCCCCGGACAGTACCAGGATGTACTTCGGCCCTAACGTCTCGATGATATCCAGGTTTTGGTAGATAGCATCGGCCGTTCCGGCATACCAACTGGAGTTGGTGCGTTGGGAGGCCGGCAGTACTTCGATAAATTCACCCAGCTCACTGTGAAAGGAGCTCCAGCCTCTCACCAGATGCCGGATCAGGGAATGTGCCTTGTACTGGGTTAGCACGCCGATGCGGCGGATGCCGGAATTGACGCAATTGGACAAGGGAAAATCGATGATACGAAACTTGCCGCCGAAAAATACGGCAGGCTTCGCACGTCGGCTTGTCAGTTCATGTAAACGTGATCCGCGTCCCCCAGCCAGTACCAGTGCCAGGGTGTCGCGTGTCAGCCGTGAAATTTGACGAGAGTTGCTAAGCATGAGATATGGAATCTATTTGTCGAGTGTGGTTTTTATCCGGTCTGTCTCCCGTTGTTCCCCGGGGAGCATGAATTTTTACCCCGCCGCTTTCGTCAGGCAGTGTCGCTATTGCGAAAGCATAACAGCGAAAGCAGCCCGGTCAGATTAACAGACTCCGGCTAAATTTGCCCGTTGTCTCCACCTATAGCAGTTACGTCAGGATACACCCCCTGAGTTGTTTTGCTCCCGGGGTGGCGACCTGCCGGGTTGTTATTCATCGTCAGCGTAAAAATAATTGTTTAAACTAAAAGTGCTAAGTCATACTGCAGGTTGTTCGCACAGGGTCGGGAACAATTCCGACTATTAAACAATACTAATAGGCAGGAGGATACAGTGGGTCGATACAGTAAAAAAGAGGCATTGTATAAAAGGATGGCTTTGGCCGGAATCGAATCTTCCGCGCTGTCCGCTGAGAAATTGGGATCAATCGTTCGCAAAATTCTCGAACAGAAGATTCATGGTATTTGCTTTAGTCCTTATATAGAGGGTCAGGGCCCGGGCACGCAAATCGATGCAGCACAGATTCGTGAGCGATTGTCATTCATCCAGCCCTGTGTCAACTGGTTGCGTACCTTTTCCTGCACGGAAGGCAATGAACTGATCCCCGGGATTGCCGTTGAAAACGGGCTCAGGACCATGGTCGGTGTCTGGTTGAACGATGATCGCCTTAATAATGAGAAGGAACTGGCCAACGCCATCGAAGTGGCCAGGGCCGGCCATGCGGATATTCTGGCGGTGGGTAATGAGGTGCTGCTTCGAGGGGACATGTCCGAGGATGAACTGATTGAGTATATTAACCGCGCCAGGCAGGCCGTTCCGGATGTAGATGTCGGTTACGTCGATGCCTATTTCAAATTTGTCGACCACCCGCGGGTAACCGACGCCTGTGATGTGATCCTGGCCAACTGTTACCCTTTCTGGGAGGGTTGCTCTGCCGAGTACAGCCTGCTCTACATGAAAGATATGTACCGGCGTGCCGTGCAGGCGGCGAATGGCAAGAAGGTCATCATATCCGAGACCGGCTGGCCGAATGTGGGCACGCCTTTTGGGGGCGCTGAGCCTTCGTATGAAAGCGCCATAAAGTACTTTATTAATACCTACCAGTGGGCCGAAGAAGAAAATATCGAGGTTTTCTATTTCTCGGCGTTTGACGAGACCTGGAAAGTCGACATGGAAGGAGATGTTGGGGCTTACTGGGGCCTGTGGGACAAGGATGGAAATCTCAAGTATGTCTGAGATATCCAATAAAAAAGCCGGGAGCAGGATGACCATGCCGCTAGGACACGGAAACGCGATTTGTTATTCAGGGTATCGGGAAGGGCAATCTCCGCACGACGGTATTTTTCCAAGTTACGCGGAGATCAGTGAAGATCTTAACATCCTGGCAAAAAACTGGAAGTTTCTCAGGCTGTATGACTGCAGCGCTCATGCTGAAACAGTCCTCGAGGTGATCCACGCTGAAGGCCTCGATTTCAAGCTCATGCTGGGCATGGATTTGGCAGCAGAAATGAGCAACCCGCACTGTCCCTGGGGCGCAGAATACGATGAGGATACCCTCAGTGCGAATCGCCAGGCGAACAGCCAGCAAGCCGACCAACTGATCTTGTTGGCGAACCGTTACCCGGAAATCGTGACCTCCGTGTCCGTGGGAAATGAGGCCAGTGTTGAATGGACGGATCACATGGTGCCGGTGGAAAGCCTGGTTGCCTATGTGCGCAGGATCAAGAGCGCCATCCGGCAACCGGTAACCTTTTGTGAAAACTACGTTCCCTGGACCTACAAGCTGGAGCCGCTGGCGGCCGAGCTGGATTTTATTTCCGTGCACACCTATCCCGCATGGGAATACCGCACCATTGAGGATGCACTGGAATACACTATGGAGAATTATCATGCGGTGGTGAACCACTACCCCGGAAAGCCGGTTGTGATTACCGAGGCCGGCTGGACGACCGCTTCCAACGGGCGCGGACTGGAGTCCTGGAATGCTTCCGAGGAGTTGCAGGCAATTTACTATGAGCAGTTGCTCGAATGGACCACGCGCGAGAAGATTCTTACCTTTGTATTCGAGGCGTTTGATGAACCCTGGAAAGGTTCGCCCGATCCGCTTGACCCGGAGAAGCACTGGGGGCTGTTCACGGTAGATCGCAAACCGAAACTGGTCATGCAGGAATAAATTTTTCCGCGTTAACCTTGCTGTTCACTGCGCCTGCTTTCCAGCTTGGGGTGTAGTTCAGCGGTCTGCCGCGAATTGTGTATTGGCGGGGTTTACGGAATGCAACTGGCAGTACAGCAGATTCATCCTGCCAGTTTGCTGGCGGTAGTCCTGCTTTCGTTTATTGCGCATGAATCTCTCAATACCAGCCGACAGGGCAGGGTAAGGTGCCGGTCTTCCAGTTCATTACCATCCAGTACACTAGTGAGCAATTCTATTGCATGTTTTGCAATTTCCTCAACTGGTACTGATACTGTTGTGAGTGCTGGTGTTATCTGCGAAGCAACACTAATATCATCGAACCCCATGACACTAATATCATTGGGTACCCTTAATCCTCTCCGTCTGATTTCCTTTATGGAACCGATGGCCATTGTATCGTTTGCACACACAATGGCAGTGGGTGGTGTTGTCATTGACAGGAAATAATCCGCGCCTCGCTTACCGGTCTCAAATGAATAGTCGCCTTTATGTATCAGACGCATGTCTTCATCAAGACCATGGGCTTTTATGGCACTTATATATCCGGCAAGCCTGTTTATGCCGACATCCGAATCATCCAGGCCGGTTATGAAACCTATCCGCTTATGACCCAGGGAGGAAATATAATTGATTGAATCAACCACGGAGGTGAAGTTGTCGAGTGTTAGTGAAGGTACCGATTCATCCAGAGAACGGTTATCAATACAGACTACAGGCAATAGCTCTTTTATTTTATGAACAATAGGTTCTATTCGTGGGAAGCAACTAATAATCACGCCATCCAGCTTTTCAAGTATTCTTAGCGATTCAAATGAGAAGTCGCCTTCATTACTGTCCGAAAAGTATATCAACGCATTGCCCAGTTTCGCTGCTTCCTTTTCAAGGGCATTAAAAATCAACGAGTAGTAGGGGCTGGTCACACCTTCTTCAATGCTGCTGTCGAGGAAGTAGCCAAAACATTTTTTCCTTCTTGACTTCGGGTCAGCAACATAGGTGCCTTTTTTTGCAATCCTGTAAAGCACGCCCTCATCGACAAGATTTTCAACAGCTTTTCGTACCGTCATATACGAAATGCCGAGTTCTTTTGCCAATACCCTTTCGCCTGGAAGCCTGTCATCGATTTTCAGTAGCTCTATGGCTTGTTTGATTTTGTTTTGTGCAAGAAGGTATTTGTGAGTAAAGGGTTTCGTCATGTTCGTATCCCCAAGGGCACCAGTGATATTGGCGATTAGCTGCAAATTTCACGTTGCTAAAAGCTGGTTTGTTACATCAAGTTCGTTACTATATTTAAGTAAGCCAGTTGTCCATATAATCGGTTTCTGTTCCGTGCTCTGAAGCCAATGTATTGTTATTAGTTAATATTATAATAATCTTGTTATGTTTGATTTTTGTAGTGTGTTAGGTTTAAAGACCTTGACACTCTAGGTACTTGTCGTTATAAATTGCTATATAGCACGGTTATACTATAACACATTAAGCTCCACAAGCCAGTGCAACAAGAGTCCTGACCAACACGAGTACTTCCAGATCCACCGTTGTTTGCCTGTTACACATCAGCAGGAGCAGCGATCAGATCTGGTCAGGACAGGCAGAAGCTTTATCGCCTTCTGAATGACGCGCAGGCCTTT
>JAQBDO010000310.1:0-3122 GCA_032124375.1 Gammaproteobacteria bacterium | reverse complement strand
CTTGCGTATCGCTGTCGTTGGCCAGGCATTCCCGCGCACGGCAAATGCAAATCCGCAGGAGTTTTTCCCGGACTGGTCGTTTGGTCTGCGTGAAGATGACATGATCACCCTGGTTAAGGAAATTCGCGCACAGGAAAAACCGGATGCCGTGGTGCTGCTGTCGCATAACGGTATGGACGTTGATATCAAGATGGCCGAACGGGTGCCCGGTTTGAATGCGGTGTTCGGTGGTCATACCCACGACGGTGTTCCCACGCCGCTGGAAATCAAGAACGTGGAGGGGCATACCTGCCTCGTGACCAATGCCGGTTCCAATGGCAAGTATGTCGGTGTCATGGATTTTGAAAAGAAGGATGGCAAGCTGGAACTGAGCTACAAGATGTTGCCGGTAATTACCGGCTGGCTGGACGCAGACAAGGAAATGAATGCGTATATCAACCAGATGCGCCAGACGAAATACAACGACAAGATTATTGAGAGTCGCGCGCCGGACCGGTTCTTTAACAAGACTCGCCTTGGCAAGACCTACGAGGAAATTCTCGGTGAGAAGCTTGCGATTGCAGACCGTGTGTTATACCGGCGCGGTAATTTCATGGGTACCTGGGACCAGGTGTTGTGTAATGCCCTGCGCCACGAGTTCGGTGCCGATGTGTCGATGTCTGCCGGTGTGCGCTGGGGAACCACGACGCTGAAAGGCGACTGGATCACCATGGAAGACGTCATGACGCAGTGCTCCATGACCTATGGCGAGACCTATGTCACCGAGATGAAGGGCAAGGATCTGAAGGACATCTTTGAAGGCGTGGCAGACAACCTGTTTGACCCGGACCCTTACCTGCAGTCGGGGGGTGACATGGTACGTATTGGCGGGCTGGATTACACCATTGACCCGTCCAAGACCCTGGGCAAGCGCATTACCAATATCATCCTTGATGATGGTGAACCACTGGATATGGAGAAGACCTACACGGTTGCCGGCTGGGCGTCAGTGAATCGCACCCCTGAAGGTCCGCTGATGTGGGATGTTGTCAGGAGTTATATTCTTGATAAAAAGAGCAAGGATAATGTGTTGCGCTTGCCGAAGATTAACGATCCCGTACTGGTGGGTGTAGCCAGTAACCCGGGTATTGCCGATTATGCCGGCACCATGTCCTGAGTGTGTTTGACGGGTGCGCCACTGCGTTCCTTCACCCGTCCTGCCAATAACGATACAAATCAAGTGCAGGACGGGTAAAGGAGCTACGCGACGTACCCGTCATAACAGATAAGGCAACAACACCTGGATCGCAGGATGCACTTCGTTGCACTCAGCGCATCCTGCGCAAAATTTAAATCATAGTTGTGTACCTGTCGCAGCAAAAAAGGCTGGCAGACCACCTGATCTTTGCTCATAATCGGTCGCCTTCTTCAGGAGGTAACATCCAATATGTGGTTCAAAAATCTGCAGCTCTATCGTCTTGGCCAACCGTTTGATTTAACTCCGGAAGCGTTCGAGCAGCGCCTGCGGACCGATGAGTTCAAGGGCTGTAACAGCATGGATATGCTGACGCGTGGCTGGACTTCGCCGCTTGGGCGTCACGGTCAGCAGCTGGTGCATGCCGCCAACGGTTACATCATGATCTGTGCCCGCAAGGAAGAAAAAATAATCCCCGCGGGTGTGGTAAAACAGTTGCTGGATGACAAGGTGGCCGCCATAGAAGCTGCCGAGGCGCGTGAACTCTACCGCCGTGAAAAGATGCGCATGAAAGAGGAGATTATCGTGGACCTGTTGCCACGTGCCCTGACGCGTATCAGTAACCAGTTTGCCTATATTGATGTGCGTAATAACCTGATGATTGTTGACAGCGCCTCGCCGGGAAAGGCCGAGGATCTGATTAGCCAGTTGCGTAATACACTCGGGCGCTTCCCGGCAACACCGGTGAAGATCAAGCAGTCGCTGTCGGCTCGCATGACGAATTGGCTAAATGGCGGGGCCTTGCCGCGCGACTATTTGCTTGGCGGCGACTGTGAGTTAAAACACCCGGATCCGGAAGGTGGCGTGATTAGCTGCAAACACCAGGATCTGGAAGCCGGGGAAGTCCGTAACCACATAAAAAACGGAAAGTTTGCCGTCAAGCTGGCGTTGCAGTGGCAAGAGCGCCTGGCGTTTGTGTTATATGAAGATCTGTCGATCAAGCGACTGCGTTTTGAGGATATTATCAAGGAAGCCGAGAGTGACAATGAGGCCGATGATCCAATCAGTCGCTTTGATCAGGATTTTTCCATGATGGTGCTGGAGTTAGCCGAGTTCCTTCCGAATCTGCTGGAGGCTCTGGGTGGTGAGGATATTCCGGAAGGTGTCGCGACGAAACCGGCGACAGCTGCGCTAGCCAGTGAATCAGAAGCCAGTAAAACGGCAGCTGCTGAAGCAGAGCCGGCATAAGTCTGTCTGTTGGCAGACATCCATCCCCGGTTAAGAAAAGATTGCCTGCTGCTGGGACAGCTGGACTTGTGTCATGTGCTGCTGATGCGCGATGCTAATTACCCCTGGCTTATCCTGGTGCCTGACCGGGAAGATGTTACGGAAATACACCATCTGAACGAGGCCGACCAGCAGCAACTGATGCGCGAGTCGGTGTTGTTATCACGTGTGCTTGAAACGGCGTTCTCTCCAGACAAACTCAACATTGCTGCGCTCGGTAATATCGTTCCGCAGTGCCATGTTCATCATGTTGTACGTTATCGCAGCGATGCTGCCTGGCCGGCTCCGGTGTGGGGCAGGGTGCCGGCGATGGAATACCAGGAAGAGGCATTGGCAGAGGTTGTTGCCACATTGAAACAGGCATTGTTTTTGTAATCGATCCGCAGCATGTGCTGAGGTACGAAGCACCTCTATCGCGAGCCGATGCACAAGTAAATTCGGCCCTGCCACGCGTTAATCTACCCACACGATCGGGTGAAGAGCCGAAAAAATAAGCAGCAATAAAAACGGCGACACAAGGTCGCCGCAGACTGCTGTGAGGTTGTTGCGTTTATTTCCGGGCTGGAACCCTAGCCAACACGTTCAGCGCGTAGCTGCTGTTTTGACATGTTGGCGAGTACTTCAAATGATGATGTGCGTTCCGTGTCATAGGAAACGAGCA
>JAQBDO010000309.1:0-2920 GCA_032124375.1 Gammaproteobacteria bacterium | reverse complement strand
ATTCTAATCGCCAGGACGATTATATTTCGTTTGCCCCTCAGCCGCAGCCCTCATATACAGGTTCTGTTTGTATTGGCTTTTCTGGTAGTGGCTCAGCCTGGCATTACGTCTGCGTGGCGGAATACCCGTTAAAGCGCCGGGCGCAAGTAAATTCCGCCCTGCGAACTACACTGTTGCAGGGCCGGATTTATTCGGCCTGCTACAAACCAGGCCACTACCTACCGTTTAAACGGCTGTAATGAAGCCATATTTTTACACCATATCATGTCATTGCTTCAGGAGATTAATAAATGAGTCAACCGTCCTGTACCACCGTTCTGGGATGCCTGGTTGTTATATTGGCGGTGACCGGCTACAGCGCATCGGCGTCGGCCAATGCCGCCAGCGACTGCCGTCAGGAAGCCAAGGAATACGGCATCGTCGATGAGGGGCTCGATGATTATATTGCTGGCTGCCTGGCTTCACGCGGCGAAGTAATTGATGCGTACACCGAAGACACGGGGTCAGTGCCTCCAGCCGAAGCGGATGACCTGACAGGTCAGCAGACGGGTGATAACGATGCCCCGCAGTAGTACAATATCCCACAGTGCCAGCCACGCATCGGTAAGCGGGAAATCTGACAAGCGACCAGCCAAAGCACAGAAAAACCCGCAACTACAACAGGTACAGAAACCCCAACCTGTGCTTGTTGATGATGATGACGAACAGTATGCTGAAGCAGACCGGGATGATATCGAATTGCCCGAAACAATTTCCAGCAAGGCCCGGCAGGCTATCGAATTGCTGCGTGAGGAGCGTCAGCTGGAACAGGCATTACGTGATACCTTTGACTACTGATCGCGCAACACTTGCCGTCGAGCAGAGCATCGCCATCGCTTCGCTGGCGAAGATCCTGTGATAGCCCTCACTTACTAAAGAAGCTCTTCTCCCGATCGAGTGGGTAGATTAACGTTGCGGATACCATCTCCCCGGTCAATCGGGAGGAAAGCCAAAATTCAAAGGCAATTTTTCCGTTGCTGCCTTCGAAAAGGCCATTATCAACGGGCCTTCGGAGGCACCACAAGCACGGGGATTGTTGATGTCCTGATTAGATCCTCACAGGTACTGCCGAGAAACAGCTTTTTTACCGTACCTTTCCCTTCCGAGCCAAGTACGATCATATCAATGCCCAGCTTTTCAGCCTCAGCAAGGATCGTTGTTGCCTTGTTCCCCTGGATAAGCAGGGCCACACAATCCAGACCTGCCTTGCGCAACTCATCCCCCGCATGTTGCAGCTGGCGATGTTCCTGATGAAATTCTTTCGCGGCCATATCGCGTAACTCTTGAGAAGCTACTTCATGGCCAACCAATTCAGGATTTGGTTCCGCTACATGTAACAACCACACCCTGGCATTCAACAGACTCCCCAGCTTTCCGGCATAAGCGATGACAGAGTCAAACGTCTTCGAGAAATCGACAGCAATCAAAAGTTTCATGGCCCCTCCTGGTGAGACAGTATTTCGCTACCTGTGAATTCATGCGGATCAGATGGCCGCACCAGTGGCGCAGTATAGAAGAGTGAATTGACTATTGATACGTGACGGCGGTTGCCCTTTCCCGTACAGACTGGCAAACAGGCTGGATAACAGGATCATCCCGTATCGGTGGAATTTAGGTACGCCAGACTGGCGGAGAACAAACAGCTTAGTCGGAGTGAATTTTCTGCAGGATCTGAAGATCCGATTCCGCGAACCAATAGTCCCCAAACCGCCGATCCTCGGCTGTCAACACCCACTGACTGGAGTATGGCGTATCGTTATCATCCACATATCTGTGGTAACTAAACACGGCCTCTGTACCGATAAGATCGGTCAGTTCCGCATCCAGATCAGCTGTAACCTTTGGATTAAAGCGAGCCAATACTCTGAGATTTTTGTGCTTTTTCATTCAATGCCACTCTTAAAATAATGAAGTAATGTACAGGGGATATACCCGGAAATATCAACACATAACGGCTTCAGCCCGGCATGCCCGGCATGTGTCACGGGGTTTATCTTAACGACAGCAGGCGCAGTCGCGAGTATTGATCCATACAGACAGATTATAGCGTGACTTTGTTAGAGAACTATTAGATACGACGGACAACTGCCAGGCAGCTGCCGTCGTATGGAAACGCTGGGTGAGGCATGCCAGTTGTGTATCGGATTACGTTTCCCCACTGGCCGGTGCAGCGGCAGGAAGGCGTATAGTAACCAGATCAATACTGCGGTCTGACGCCTCGGCAATAGTGACTTCCAGGCTGTCGATGGTGAATGTTTCATTCTCGATGGGAATATATTCCGTATGGCTCAGGATCCAGAAACTGACCGTATCGGTTGGCTTTCCCGGCAGTTCCAGGTCGAAGAACCTTTCTACCACGCGCAGTTCGGTAGCCCCTTGCACGCTAATCTCATTGCCGGCAACACTGGCAACATCAACGGGTGCGATATCACTTTCATCGTAGATTTCACCGACCAGTTCCTCGAGCAGGTCTTCCATTGTCACGATTCCTCGCACCTCACCGTACTCATCCACGACAATAGAAAAAATCCGGTTACGCCGTCTGAACAGGGCAAATAAATCATCAATCAGCTGGTACTGCGACACAAACAGCGGGTTATGGGCAATATTACCGATCCGCTCCTCCATCTGCCCGTTTGCACAAGCCCGCAGCAGGTCCCACATGTACAGCACCTTGGTGAAGTTGCCATTTTTCCCTGCACACAGGGGAATCCGTGAATAGTGTTCCTGTGAAGCCACTGTCAGTGCCTCGGCAACAGTAAGCCCCTCGTCCAGGGAAAATACCATCCCTTTGGGCGTCATCACATCCCGCACTTTCAGGTCATTGAAGGCAAATACCCGCTCGATTATTTTCCTTTCATTATGTTCAATAGCCCCTTCC
>JAQBDO010000308.1:0-3137 GCA_032124375.1 Gammaproteobacteria bacterium | reverse complement strand
ATACGGTCAGTCAAATGGTTTACAAGCACGCGATATCGACCGTGGTACCCGCGCGTAATGTGCATATCCCCGCGCAGGACGACGAAATTCAGCCAGGGAATGCCTGATTTCGTCTTTCAAATGATGGGGCAAATGATGGGGCAAATGACGGGGTGCCTGTTTGTTCGAGCGCCCCGATAGTGGTGAACGGGCCGTTCTGGTCCATGTGTTTTTCCGCGATAGTGCTGGTCAGGAAGATCTGCAGGAATTCACCGAACTGGTCAGGTCGGCCGGGGCAACAGCCGTTGCCACGGTCACCAGCGCGCGCGCCGCCCCTCAATCAAAGCTCTTTGTAGGCAAAGGCAAGGCGGAAGAAATCCATGCCGCAGTCAAACAGCATAACGCCGAGCTGGTCATTTTTAACCATTCCCTGAGTCCCAGCCAGGAAAGAAACCTTGAAGCCCTGTTTTCCTGTCGTGTCATCGCTCGTACCGGGCTGATTCTGGATATTTTCGCGCAACGCGCACGCTCCTTTGAAGGCAAGTTGCAGGTTGAACTGGCGCAGCTAAAACACCTGTCCACCCGCCTGATTCGTGGCTGGACTCATCTGGAACGGCAAAAGGGCGGTATTGGCCTGCGCGGACCGGGTGAAACGCAGCTGGAATCTGACCGACGCATGCTGAATGCGCGTATCAAGGTGATTAACCACCGACTGGAGAAGGTCGAGCGGCAACGCAACCAGGGTCGACGCGCGCGGCAGCGGGCTGACGTGCCGACTGTGGCGCTGGTGGGTTATACGAATGCCGGTAAATCGACGCTGTTTAATGCGCTGACCGGTGCGGACGCCTTTGTTGCCGATCAGCTGTTTGCGACCCTGGACCCCACCCTGCGACGGGTGGATGTAGAGGGTTTTGGTTCGCTGGTGCTGGCAGATACCGTTGGCTTTATCCGGCATTTACCGCATGACCTGGTGGCAGCCTTTCGTGCCACCCTGGAGGAAACCTGCAAGGCGGACTTGCTGCTGCATGTGGTGGATGCGCAGGATGCACAAAAACATGAGCATATTGAACAGGTAAACGAGGTTTTACAGGAGATTGGTGCGGCCGATGTCGTGCAAATCCGGGTCTATAACAAAATTGACCTGAGCGACGATGCGCCGCGTATTGAATATAACGAGGCCGGACTGGTCGAGCGGGTGTGGGTGTCTGCCGTGACCGGTGCGGGTCTGGACCTGCTGGCAACCGCCCTGACAGAACATTTTCAGGGAAGGCAGATCCGTGGCTGGCTGCATTTGTCGCCAGAGGCAGGAAGCACGCGCTCTTCTCTGTATACTATCGGGCAGGTATTGTCCGAGCGTGTCGACGAGCGGGGCAGTTGGTGGCTCGAGGTCTGCATGGCGCAGCGCAGTATTGATAAATTGATCCGCGACACTGGCGGTATCTGTACGTTTCATTCGGCAGATGCTGTTGATTTTGTTGCGGGTACTGCGCAAGCTTCTTAAACTAACGCAATCTACATAGGTGCATGCCAATGCTGGCGCGCGCCTTAACTTTGATTGGAATAAGGTCTGACTGGAGTATTTTATGGCTTGGAATCAGCCTGGTGGTGACAAGAAAGATCCGTGGGGTGGCAACGGCGGCGGTAATGACGGTCCGCCGGATCTCGACGAGATGGCACGCAAGCTGCGTGAAAAAATGAACAGCTTTTTTGGTGGTCGTGGCGGCAAGGGTGGCGGTAGCGGCGTCGGTATCCCGATGAACTTCGGCCTGATTGCGGTGGTTGCCGTGGTGGCCTGGCTGTTATCAGGCATCTACATCGTGCAACCGGCAGAACGTGGTGTAGTGCTGCGGCTCGGTAAGTACAGCGAGACCACCGGACCGGGCCCTCACTGGTATCTGCGCGGTATAGAAACTGTCGACAAGGTTGATGTTGATAACCTGCGCACGGTCAGCCACCGTGCCAAGATGTTGACCAAGGATGAAAACATCATTCAGGTAGAGCTCGCCGTACAGTACCAGGTGCGGGATGCGAGGGAGTACCTGTTCCAGGTGCGCGATCCGGATTTCACCTTGCAGGAAGCCACGGAGAGTGCCTTGCGTGAAGTGGTCGGCAGTATGTCCATGGACAAGTTTCTCAGTGGTGGTCGTGGCGAGATTGTGCTGCAAACCAAAAATCTCACGCAGGCGATCCTTGATAAATACAAGGCGGGACTGATACTGACCAGTGTCAACCTGCAGGATCCGCAGCCACCGGAAGAGGTGCAGGGCGCTTTTGAAGATGCCATCAAGGCGCAGGAAGACGAGGTGCGTTACAAGAACCAGGCTGAGGCCTATGCGCTGGATATCCTGCCAAAGGCTCGCGGTGATGCAACCCGTAAACGCGAGGCGGCGCTTGCCTATCGTGAACAGATCGTTGCCAAGGCCGAGGGTGAGGCCAGCCGCTTTTCCCAAACGCGGGTGGAATATGAAAAGGCACCGGCAATTACCCGCAAGCGCATGTATCTGGACACCATGGAATATGTGCTGGCCAATTCCAGCAAGGTGGTGATGGCAGTGGAGGACGGAAACAATCTTATGTACATTCCGCTGGACAAGCTGATGGATAACAAGAGTGTGGGCAGGTTGCCACCCGTGGAAGAGGTAGAGGTTGACGTGACCCCGGCAATGCCGAAAGGTGAGTCCGGCGGACGCAGCACCAGCCGGGAAGGAGGGACACGCTAATGATGAAAGTTATCATAGGCCTGCTGGCGGTTACTCTGCTGGTCGCGATAAGTTCAGTGTTTATTGTTGATGAGCGGCAGGTGGCTATCAAGTTTCGCCTGGGTGAAATTGTTGATTCCAACTACCAGCCGGGTCTGCATCTCAAGGCACCCTGGCCCATCATGAATGTGCGCAAGTTTGACAAGCGCGTACTGACGCTGGATACGCGGCCGGAACGTTTCCTGACCGGTGAGAAGAAAAACGTGTCGGTCGACTTCTTTGTGAAGTGGCGCATCAGGGATCCTGCCTTGTATTACACCTCCTTCATGGGCGATGAGCGCCAGGCCGGGTTGCGCCTGTTGCAGATCATCAAGAACGGCCTGCAGCTGGAGTTTGACCAGCGCACCATCCGCCAGGTTGTTGCCGATGACCGGGCCGAGATGATGGATAGTCTGACGC
>JAQBDO010000307.1:0-5140 GCA_032124375.1 Gammaproteobacteria bacterium | reverse complement strand
TTACGGCCGATCTCGGCCATGCTGATGCCGAGATCGCCGGCGCGGTCGCGGTTAACGACCACGGTGGTCCTGGGGCGAGTGAACTCAACCGATTTGCGCAGAAAGGCAAACTTGCCACTGGCCATGGCCGTGCCAATCAATTTACCAGCGACCTCGTCGATGCGCTGATAGTCGGCGTCGCTGGTGATGACAAATTGCAGTGGCAATCCGCCGCCGGAACCAGGCAGGCTGGGCCGTGGAAACGCCGCAGTCTGCAGTCCGGCCACCTGGCCGAGCTTCTGCTGCACCTCGGGCTGGATCTGCATCTGGCTGCGTGTACGCTGCGACGGGGTCGGCATCTTCAGGCCGCCAAAGGTGGTGCTCACATCGCCGCCGAAGCCGGCGAGGATGAAACTCTTGTCGTATTCCGGGACGCTTTCGAACAATGAAACGATCTGCCGGATATAGGCCTCGTTGTAGTCAAGGGTAGCCGTTTGCGGTGCCGTTGCCTGGAAGAACAGGATGCTCTGGTCCTCATCCGGGGCCAGCTCGCTTTGAGCGCTGACAAACATAAAATAAATGCTGAACAGCACCACGGCGGCGAATACCAGCGTCACCGGCAGCGTTTCAAGAGAACCACGCAGCGCCCGCCGGTAGCGATCCGCGAGGCCGTTGAAGAAATGTTCCACGGCATGTTCGAAACGCCCCTCCCCGCTGGACGTCTTCAGTACCCGTGAGGACAGCATCGGCGACAGCGTCAGCGCGACCACACCCGATATCAGTACGGCACCGGCCAGTGTGAAGGCGAACTCGGTGAACAGGGTGCCAACCAGCCCGCCCATGAAACCAATCGGGGCATATACCGCGACCAGCGTGGTGGTCATGGAGATGATCGGCATGGCCAGCTCGCGTGCGCCGTCGAGCGCGGCCTTCAGTGGCGTCTCGCCCTGTTCGATGTGGCGGTGCACGTTCTCCACCACGATGATGGCGTCATCCACCACCAGGCCGATGGCCAGCACCAGTGCCAGCAGCGTCAGCAGGTTGATCGAGAAACCCATCAGCAACATCAGGAAGATGCCGCCGACCAGCGACAACGGCACCGCCACCGCCGGGATCAGTGCGGCCCGCAGCGAGCCCAGCGAGAGATACACCACCAGCAGCACAATCAGCACTGCCTCGATCAGGGTAGTGAACACCTCCCGGATGGAATCCTCGATGAAGACGCTGGCGTCGTAGGGGATGCCGACTTCGAGTCCCGACGGCAGCTGCGCCTGCAGTTCCGGCAGCAGCGCATGCACCCGGCCGGCGACAGTCAGCGGGTTGGCACCAGGTGCCTGCTTGACGCCGATGAAAATGGCGGTCTTGCCGTTAAACCAGGTGCTGCTGTCATAGTCCGCCGCGCCCATCTCCGCGGTAGCGACATCGCGCAGGCGAATCAAGGTATCACCGGTGTCGCGCAGCACCAGCTCCTGGAAATCCTGCTCGCGGCTGATATCGGTGGTGACGCTGAGATCAATGGCGACCTGCGCGCCCTTGGTCTGACCGATACCGGCCAGGTAGTTGTTGTCCCGCAGCAGCTGCTGCACCTCGCCGGCCGTCACCCCGAGCGCGGCCATGCGCTGCGGATCCAGCCAGATGCGCATGGCGAAGGTCTTGTTGCCGATCATCTCGGCCTTGGCCACGCCGGGCACCGCCTGCAGCTTCGGCTGCACCACACGCAGCAGGTAGTCGGTGATCTGTGAGGGTGACATGGCATCGCTGTAGAACGCCATGTACATCAATGCAGTGCGTTCGCCCGTGGTCGCATCGATCACCGGGTCATCGGCCTGCTCGGGCAGCACATTGCGCTGACTGGCGACCTTCGCCTGGATCTCCGAGACGGCGGCCTTGGGATCGTAGTTGAGTACCATGCGGGCCTCGATCACCGAACGGCCCTGGCTACTGGTCGCGGACAGGTAGTCGATGCCATCGGCCTCCGCGATAGCCTGTTGCAGGGGGGTGGTAATGAAACCCTTGATCAGCTCGCTGCTGGCCCCGGGATAGAAGGTGGTCACGGTGACGACCGTATCCTGGGTCTCTGGGTACTGGCGCACATCCAGCAGGCCAACGGAGCGCAACCCCACCACCAGTATCAGCAGGCTAATGACACTGGCCAGTACCGGCCGGTGAATGAACAGGTCGGTGAATTTCATGGGCGCGTAATCTGCGGCTCCAGCACGATGCTGTTGTCGACGACCACGGCCTGATCGTTGCGCAGCTTTACCTGTCCCGCGACCACCACCTGTTCTCCGGCCTCCAGTCCCTGCACGATCTCGACCCGCCCATTACGCACCCCGCCGGTCTCGACCTGGCGACGTTGCACGCGGAGTCCGGTGTCACCCGCTGCTATCACGAACACGGCATCACCATAGGGGTTATAGGTAATCGCCGTCTGCGGCAGGGTAAGCACTGCCGGGCGTTGCGGCAGTACCGTGCGTACCGCGGCGAACATGCCGGGGCGCAGTCGTGCCTGCGGATTCTCCAGCGTCGCGCGGACCCGCAGGCTGCGGGTACCGGGGTCGATGCCGGGATTCAGCGCAGTGATCCGGCCCGGGAAGATCTCGCCCGGAAAGGCCTGCACCTCGATCTCCACCGCCTGCTCAACCGAGATCTGATCGAGGTGGCGTTCGGGCAAGGCAAAGTCAACGTAGATGGGAGTCAGTGCCTCCAGTGGCACGATGGCTGTGCCCGGTTGCAGGTATTCGCCAAGATCCACCTGGCGGATGCCCAACCAGCCGCTGAAAGGTGCTGTGATACGTTTTTTCGCGATCACCGCCTGCTTGGCGGCCAGCCGCGCGGCGGCATTTTCCAGCCGCAGCCGGGCCTCGTCGACATCGGAAGGTGAAATGGTCTTGGATTCCAGCAGACCCTCGCGCCGCTTGAATTGCAACTCCGCCAGACGCCGCTCAGCGACAATACCCGCGATCTCGGCTTCATCGACGCTGTCATCAAGTTGTAGCAACAGGGTACCGGCCTCTACCGGCTCGCCGGACTCGAAGCGGATTGCGCTGACTATGCCCCCCACCTCGGTGGTCACCTCAATACCCTGGGTGGCCACCAGCGAACCCACCGCCGCCAGGTAGGGCTGCCAGTTCTCGGCCTGCACATCGGCCGCGGCCACGGTGACGGGTGGTGGTGGCATGCTGGCCAGTGCAGCCATTTTCTGCGCCTGGTAATATTTCCAGCCGAACATGGCGCCCAGCACCAGACCCAGCGCCAGCAGGACAATCACCATGCGTTTTATCATCACGACATCCTTCGGTTAATAGACAGGGAAGATATTTCGGCGCACTCGCCATGTCGCGCCATAAGGAACCATTTCTGCGCGCCTTCGGCAACAACAGCACATGCCCGGCTGAATAGAAACAGCATCACCAGGCATGCAGCCCGAGCTAAAACGAAAAAGCATGCGCCATCACAACGCCTGAAATTATACTTATTTCCTGATCGTGGTGTTCAGAAGTTGCATGGCCTTGTTCTGAATAGCCCGCGCCCAGTCGGGTTGTGGCAAGTTCCAGCCGATGAACATGCCGATCAGCAGTGTAATAATGGTGCTCATGCAAATATTGCCTCCCTGGTAAATTTCACAGCTCCCACGCACTCTGGATTGCCAGTCACTTGAGCACACGGGCAAGCATACTATCGCCAAGCAGGGCATGCTCGAGAAAATCAGGCAGGAATAATTCCAGGACCGTCAAGCTGACACCCAGCACCAGCATGGCCCGCAGCAATCCTGCCATGCCGCCATACAAAGACGGCTCTCCGGCGAGCCTGACGTTTGCCTGCTGGTGTCGCAGCTTTCTTCGGATGATGATCACGATGACCAGGGTGGTGACCACCAGCAGAACGGAAATGGCTATCCCCCGGGTTTGGGAGACGCTGCCGGCCAGCGCTGCAACACTGTTCCCCACCAGCTTGAACAATCCAAACCCCAGCAAAAAGGCAAGCACCACCAACAGGCTGATTATCCTTAGCCCTTCACTACGAAGACCTCGCCGACGGCCTTGATAAAAGCCCCAGACAAGATACCCGCCAGCAATCATGTCCAGGGTAGTCATCAAATCAAAGGGATCAGGCTCGATTGATATTTTCTTTTAAGTAACAAAGGCATACAACTATGTAACCTGATTTTCCCTACCTGGAATATCCCATTAGTACCGCAGATTCACAACTCTTTGATTTGATGGTGGGTCGCATGGCATTTGAACCTGTGACCATCGAATTAAAAGTACGGATACCGCCATGCGCCCCGCTCGTGCACCGGGAACGTCAGAACATTTCTGGATGGGGCTACAAACCGATTACGACCCGGAAGAAACACGCAGTGTGACTCAGAGCAAGCCGAAGAAGGTCGAGAACATAGCTGCCTGGTTCGAACTCGCATTAAGTACGAGGATTACCTTGCCATTCAACCCTTCGTTTCTACTGCGGGGATTGAAACTAACGCTGTTTGCCTGTCTTGTCCAAACAGCCTGTTAACGGCTTCTGCTGCCGTGTCAGCATAGGGCATCAGCACATAGTCGGCGCCTGCACCTTCCAGCTGTTCTGCATTTCGGAAAGAATGGGCGGTAACCGCCATCTGCCCACTGTAACTGTGATCGCGCAAACCGTGCAGCAGAGCGACATTGACAGGCATCTCGCGCACGCTGCTCAAGACCCGGGGTACTTGTCCGAGCGGCAGTGTGGCGAGAAACTCCGGGTCTTCGGCATCACCGCAGCGCACCGCATAACCGTGTCCTTCATGCCTGCGTACCAGATCGGGATCGAAATCCACACCGGGCACCCGGTAGACCCGTTGCAGCAATTCCCGTGCAATCCCGGAGCCGAACCGTCACAACCCGAACAGAACAACGTCGTACCCGCCCTCCCCTGTATTCCGATTCCGGCCCTCTTCACGGTGCGCCCGTTGACACCGGCACATGTCCAACCAGGGGGAAATCCACTCGTACAGGAAATGGGAGTAAAGGATCATGCAGGTGGAGGCGCTGATGGTAATCAACCCCACCAGGGTGATGAGGCCCATGGTGTCGGCGTCGATATGGCCCAGGCTCAGGCCCAACGCCCCCAGGATCAGGGAGAATTCGCTGATCCTGGGCCACCGTCAGACCGGCCAGAAACCCGG
>JAQBDO010000306.1:0-2707 GCA_032124375.1 Gammaproteobacteria bacterium | reverse complement strand
CCTTGAGCTCTCGGCTTACACAGACGAATTGCAGCGGCTTGCCAGCAACGGTGACTCACACCTGCAGACAACCGTCATGCGGCTGTTGCTTGATAAAAACCACAAGGCATCCATTACAGAAGCTATTGCGCAACTGCACAGCAGCAATCCCCGCATGCTGTCTACAGCCATCCATGCTGCCCTGCGTTATCCAGACGCGCACAACGACCGCAACAGGGCGCTAGCCACCTGGCAATCATTGCTACAGTCAAACACGGCCTCTCGTTGTGCCGCCATGGAAAACATACAGGACCTCGCCCTGCTTGGCCGCCCGGAACAGCAGTCATTATTGCCTGGCTATCTTGATGCCTTCATGTCCCTGCTTGCTGACGCTTCTGAACATACCAGCCTGTGCGCCTTGAAGGGACTGCAACAATGGCCAGAAGCGATTACCCCGGAGCTGGCTAAAGCCGTCACAGGGGCGACGGCCAGTGAAAACCCGCAGCTTCGCGAGGCCGCCGTCGGTTGCCTGCATCTGATTAACGATGAGCAACGCAACAAGCTGATTATAAATGCGATCGGGGATGGGCATATCCGCGTACGTGAAGCAGGTATTGCCATGCTGCGGGCTGTTTCAAAGGACTATAATAAATCCGCGCTGCAGTGGATTTCCGGAAATCAGGCCAGTCTGCGCGCCCAGAATACGCTGATGTCATCACTCATGAGTGCACACCTGCCAGCGTCGACATATGAAGAAATCGCGCAAATCAAGTCAGGGGAAATCCTGTTGCTGCAGGATGCACTCGCCATCCTTGAGCAGGATAACGAAACCGCTGTAAACTCTGCCCGACCACTGCTCCAGTACACACTGAAGGAACAGCTCGACCAGACCATAGAACTGGTGCTACTGGCGCTGGAATCGTTATATGACGGGGAAACGATCAAAATCATCCACGCCGGTTTCACATGCGGCGATTCACGTCACGTTGCCAATGCCTGCGAAGTGCTCGGGAACCTCGTCAAGCACTCCAGTATCTGCAATCTGTGTGATGCCCTGCTGCGCGCCTCCGGCGAGGACCCTGGACACTGGCAGCCACCCTTTGCGGGTGTTGACGATGTCCTGCAGTGGTGCGCAAACCACGCCAACCACTGGTTAAGCGAGTGTGGCAAACAGGCGCTGCAGCCGGCAGGAAAATTCAATGCCTGACATATTCGACCGTCTGCTGCTACTCAAGCAATCGTCTGTCTTCTCAATGGTCAGCACAGATGACCTGCGCGTGGTTGCACAGTCACTGGAACAGCAGGATTACTTTGCCGGCGACTGCGTATTTGAAATCAATGATCAGGGTGACCACCTGTATTTACTGGTCTCGGGAAAGATCGGAATCACCATTGACAAGGATCCCGGCAGTGACAACTACATTGCCCTGCTCGGGCCGGGTGACAGCTTCGGCGAGATGAATCTGCTGGACGACCTGCCCCGCTCTGCAACTGCTCATGTTATTGAAGATGCGACGGTACTCACACTTGAAAAAACATGCCTGCGTGGACTAATACAAAGCTATCCTGATATCAGCATCGGCATGTTACGCAGCCTGTCTTTACGGATCCGTGAGGTAAATAACAGACTCCTTTCTCTGAAAGACAAATGAAACCAAAGCGAACACATCAGACAGATACCGCCCGGTTACTGGCCCGCACCATGCTGCTGGCCTTTTGCCTGCATATTACCGACACTGCACTGGCTGCCAAACCCGGTGACGGGCACTACAACATGGCCGGCTTCTTTGACATACATGTCTGCAACTGGCCGGAGCGAGCACTATTCTTTATGCCGCTGTTCTCAACTGCCGGTTATGACGATATAGAGAAAATTGAAATTTTATACCCTGATAACCGCCTGCTGGTCGATCTTGACCTCTCCAGCTACCGTACCATCAGTAAAGCAGGGCAACCGGACAAGCGGGTCTTCATTAAACAACTGGATGTTCCGGCAGAGGCCGTGGACGGCTGGTACACAGCCCGTATCACTCTGAATAACGGCAAGGTACAGAAAGCACGTGACTACGTCATTATTTCAAAGCTGGCGCGTGCTGGCGGTCAGGTTCCCGGCGACGAGCAGGAGCTGCCAGCAGTGCCCGAGGCGTTAAGCTGGGCAGCCGTTCCGGGTGCTGCCTTCTACCAGGTATTTATCAGGGATCTGTGGGACGAGAACAAGCTGGTCTATAGCTCACCACTGCTTGCCGAAACGAAAGTCGTCTTGCCGAAGAACCTGCTTGAACCCGGCGGCCATTACAGCTGGACAATACACGCACGGGATACCAACGAGGACCTGATGCTTGGCGACTTTAACCAGGGCTCAATGAGCAAGCCGGTTTCGTTCTCCATCCAGTGACCATTAATGGTCTACTTCGAGGTATGTTCAAACACGCCATCCCAGTCCGGTCCGATTCCTTGCGACTGTAGTGCACTAATCCGTTCCAGGTAGAGGCTGAACAGTCTGCGCTCCGGCGCCGCCTGCTGCAGCACCTGAAAGGCGGAATATGCCTTGTCGAGATCGCCCACAAAGTAATAGTTAAGCGCTGTATTACTCGCCACCACCTCTTTAACCATCTCGCCGGTAACACTGGCCGACAGACCAACTGGTTCATAGATAGTCACCGGCTCATGTTTTCCCTTGACCTTCACCCGATCCAGACAGCGTAACAACAACCCTTCCAGACCTGCA
>JAQBDO010000305.1:0-3567 GCA_032124375.1 Gammaproteobacteria bacterium | reverse complement strand
CAACTGAACCAGGCAGACCGCTCCGGCAAGACGCGGGTGCGTATCCATGCCGTCGGCTTTCCGGTGTTGTTTGATTTCAGCAGCGGACTGCCGGCCAACGCCGTGCGCTATGCGGCACTGATGCGTAAACTGGCGGAAACCAATAATGGCAGTTTCGTAGGGTTGAACGGCTTGCAGCGCTAAGCCCCCGATCGAGTGGGTAGATTGCCGTTGTAGGGCCGAATACCCGATTATGCGCCGGGCACAAGTGGATTCGACCCTGCAGTGAAACCGCAGTAGTCGCAGACTGACGCTGCCGTTGTTTGTTAAGCGCTTTCCCGGTTAGAAGTATTGTAGTGTATTTGACTGATATAATTGCGTGACTTGATTGCGCGTCCACGAATAGAGATTTTGATGCTAAGGGGGTAAGCCACCATGGCGAAGACAGCCGTTGCAGACTACAGGTTTTATAACGAGTCGCCGGAAACCGCCGACTTTCACCGCGAAATTGTTGACGGGCTCAGTACGCTGCCGCGCAGTATTCCCCCCAAGTATTTTTATGATGATGAGGGCTCGTGTTTGTTTGATTCGATTTGTGAGCAGCCGGAGTATTACCCGACGCGTACCGAAATAGCGTTGCTTGAGAAGCATGCGGACGATATCCATGCGCTTGTAGGCAATGATTGTTACCTGGTAGAGCCGGGCAGTGGCAGTTGCGAAAAGGTCAGGCTGTTGCTCGATACCCTGCGTCCAACAGTCTATGTACCACTGGATATTTCCTGTGAACAGTTAAAGTCTGCCGCGGCCGGCATTGCGGCCGACTACCCATGGCTCGATGTGCATGCGGTATGTACGGATATTACCAGTGAAGTATCGCTGTCGTTTATCCCGGAGCGGGCAACACCAGTCATATTCTACCCGGGATCAAGTATCGGCAATTTTGATCATGGCGATGCGGTGGATTTTCTCGCCTGCCTGGCACAAATTGCCGGGCAGGGCGGTGGCCTCCTGATTGGTGTTGACCGGAAAAAAGACCATGAAACACTGCATCAGGCCTACAATGATGCCGCTGGCGTGACCGCAGCCTTCAACCTGAACCTGCTGGAGCGTGCCAACCGGGAACTGGATGCAGATTTTAATGTTGATGCCTTTGAACATTTCGCGAGTTACAACAGCGTTGCCGGCCGTATTGAAATGCACCTGATCAGCACTCGAAAACAGACGGTCCATATTGACGATCATTGTTTTGATTTTAATGCCGGTGATTCCATTCATACCGAAAATTCCTACAAATACACAAACGAGGAATTCACCATACTTGCAGAGCAGGCAGGCTTTATACCTTGCGAGATATGGACTGACAGTGACAGCTTGTTCAGTCTGCATTTTCTGCGAGTTAGTTAGAGGCTCCGTGCTTGATTGCTCATACGTCTGATAAGGAGAATTAAATGAATCAAGCTAGCAAAGCGAGTGCATTTATCCTGGGTGTGTTTGTATTCGCAGGGTTGTCAGCACTGGGTTATCTTTTGGGCGAAGCGGCGATTGAATACAAGCAATATGATCGGAGCGTAACAGTAAAAGGCCTGTCTGAACGCGAATTTGAGGCTGATATTGTCATTTGGCCCATTCAATTTACAGCGGCCGAGAATGATTTGGAAAGCCTCTATGGCTCAATCGAACAAAGTACTGTGAAAACACAGGCATTCCTTAATAAGAATGGCATTGGTCGAGAGGAAATTACATTTTCAGCTCCGGCCATCACTGATAAATCGGCTCAGCAGTATGGCAATAACGCCAAACCGGAGTTTCGCTATACCGCTGTTCAAACAATTACAGTCTATTCAAAAAATATTGCTGCTGTTCGATCAGTAATGGGGTCATTATCAGAACTTGGAAAGCAAGGCATTGTGTTTTCCGGTGATAATTATCAATCTCAGACAGAATACATTTTTACAAGGCTTAATGAAGTGAAGCCAGAAATGATTGAGGAAGCCACACGAAAGGCCAGAGAAGTGGCAGAAAAATTTGCTTCGGATTCAAACAGTACGCTTGGAAAAATAAAAAAGGCCTCACAAGGGCAGTTTAGTATTAGTGAGAGAGACAAGAACAATCCCCACATCAAAAATATTCGGGTAGTGTCTACCATTGAGTATTACTTATCAGACTGAATGACAGGCAAGGCATTTTTTTATGACTAACAATGATGTTTTTCGTCGTATTCGCTACATCTTTGACTTTGGTGATGCTGAAGTAATCAGTGTTTTTGCTTTGGCTGACTTGAAAGTAACCCGGGAAGAGATCAGTGACTGGTTAAAAAAGGACGATGACCCGGCCATTAAAACGTTGACGGACAGACAGCTGGCCACATTCCTGAATGGTCTGATTAATCATAAGCGCGGTAAAAAAGAGGGCGTTCAGCCTGCACCAGAGAAAAAACTCTCAAATAATATTATTTTCAGAAAATTAAAAATTGCACTCAATTTACAGGCTGAAGAAGTGTTGGGTATTTTACAGTTAGCCGATTTGCGCATCAGTAGTCACGAGCTGAGTGCGTTCTTTAGAAAAGAAGGTCACAAACACTATCGTGAATGTAAAGACCAGGTGTTAAGAAACTTTTTGCAGGGGCTGCAGTTTAAATATCGCTCGAACCAGGGCACTTCCCCCGATCGAGCGGGTAGATTAACGTCGTAGGGCCGAATGCATTCGGCCAGCGGATATGTTGTGACTGTGCAGTCAGAACAGCTCACGATGAAGCGCCGCTGGTCGAATACTCGATCAAGCACCGGGCTCAAGTGAATTCGACAGTCCTGTTAGCAGTGACTTGTCGGATTACGCTGCGCCAATCCGACCGGCAGGGTAAAGCAGGAGCAGGGATAGACAGCCGGCAAACCGGTTGACACTGCCTGCGTGTCGATGGTCGCTCCGTGGTTGTAAATAGCCGTTAGCATTTATCCCCTGTTTGCCCTCCGGTTGACGTACGTCGTGAGATTACTACCGTTCGTCCACGCGGGCGCTGCTGGCTGGAACTATTGAATGGGCTGCCTGTCTCTGGTGGGGAAACGTCAATTATCGTATCGCGTTATAATTATCGGCCAGCCGGTGACCGGCGGGGTGCGGAACAAAGGAGAGAGGTGGTTGCGCAATGACGGAAATAGCCATGCAAGCTGAAGCGGGTGCGAGTGACACCCTGAAGGCCTGTGGTCGGCTCAGAAGCGAGCTGGAAACCTGTATTATCGGACAGCGAACACTGGTCGAACACTTGCTGGTGGCCCTGCTGGCTGATGGACACTTGCTGGTGGAAGGCGCGCCTGGACTGGCAAAAACTACAGCTATCAAGGAGTTGGCGAAACGTGTTGAAGGAGATTTTCACCGGCTGCTATTCACGCCAGACCTGTTGCCGGGAGACCTCACCGGGACAGAGATGTACCGGCCACAAACCGGCGAGTTTGAATTCCAGCAGGGACCGATCTTCCACAACCTGGTGCTGGCCGACGAGATAAACCGGGCGCCTGCAAAAGTGCAGTCGGCATTGCTTGAGGCCATGGGCGAGCGCCAGATCACGGTCGGGCAGCGTACCTACATGTTGCC
>JAQBDO010000304.1:0-3717 GCA_032124375.1 Gammaproteobacteria bacterium | reverse complement strand
TGGGTGAGTGCCGATGCCGGAACCGGCATTGCGGAGCACAAGAAGGTTCGTGAAGCATTGTTCAGTGAGGATGTTCTGGATAATGGTAATAACAGTGCAACTGTAGAAATTGATACTGACCACATTGTGGTACTGCATTTGCTTGATCGCAAGGAAGCTTCGCTGCAGCCACTTGATGATGTCAAGGAACAAATAGGCATCCTTCTCAAGGACGAAAAGGCGCGCATGCTGGCCGAGACGAAGGGTCAACTTATCCTTGCTGATTTACAGGGTAATGCGACAGTAACCCTGGACTCGGTTGCAGCAGCGGAGTCGCTGCAGGTACAGGAAACGCCACTGATTAACCGCAATGCCAGTGAGCCGGCCGCAGCGATTGTGGCTACTGCCTTTGCCGCCGATGAGCCGACCACTGATCAGCTTGTCTATAAGGGTGTGCTGTCCGCATCGGGTGATTACATTATCATCGCTCTGGAAGAAGTGAAGGCAGGTGATTTTTCAGCTCTGCCGCCAGTGGCACGGGAGCAGCTCTGGGGTAACCTGAACAAGATACATGGCGCAGCCGAAATGGCCGCCGTGTTAAGCATCCTCAAAGCGCAGGCCTCAATTAATATTCCGTCCCAAACAGACCAGTAAGTCGCGCTAGCAGGTGACTGTCTTCAGGCAAGTTCTCTCGGTAAAGCTGCACTGGCAAATCCTTATTGCTTTGATTCTGGCCGTGATAGCAGGCCGTCTCTCCGGTACGGATGCCGCACTCTTCGGTATACGTTTCCTTGACGTATACACCTTTCTGGGCACGCTCTTCATGAATGCCCTCAAGATGTTGATCGTGCCCCTGATAATGTCATCCATTATCACCGGCATCGCAGGCATCAGCGATGGTGGTGCGCTGGGGCGCCTTGGCGGGAAAACCCTGCTGTATTACCTGGCAACTTCACTGCTGGCGGTACTTGTCGGTCTGTTAATGGTTAATATCATGAACCCCGGGCTGGTTGATGGTGAACCTGCCAGGGAAATCATCAGTTTCATGGGGGAGGCCGATACTGCCGCTATTGCCGAGCATGTCCAGGGGCGCGGTGCCGGGGATGTCGTTGATATATTTATTCGCATGATCCCGGCCAATATCGTGGAAGCTGCAGCGCAGGGGAAGATGCTGGGGCTTATTTTCTTCAGCCTGTTATTCGGTTATTTCATAACGCGAATTGAAGGATCTCCGGCAAAAACCCTGAAAGATTTCTGGCAAGGCATGTTTGACGTCATGATGAAAATCACTGACTGGGTCATGATGTTTGCGCCGATCGGTGTATTTGCCCTGGTGGCCAAGGTCGTTGCTAGCACCGGCTTTGCGGCGTTTCAGCCACTTATGGTGTTCTTCTTTACAGTGCTGGGTGCACTGGCGATTCACTTCCTGATCGTGCTGCCACTTTTACTGCGGTTGCTCGGTGGCGTTAGCCCGTTGCGCCACTTCAAAGCCATGACGCCGGCACTGCTGACGGCCTTTTCAACGGCCTCTTCATCGGCAACACTGCCGATTACCATGGATTGTGTTGAGAGAAGGGCCGGCGTGTCGAATCAGACCACCAGCTTTGTGTTACCGCTGGGCGCAACCGTCAACATGGACGGTACCGCCCTGTACGAGTGTGTTGCTGCGATGTTTATTGCCCAGGCCTACGGACTTGAACTCACCTTCGCAACACAATTTACAGTGGTGCTGGTCGCCTTGCTGACATCGATAGGGGTGGCAGGTATTCCGGCTGCAAGCCTGGTAGCCATTACCATCATCCTGACGGCAATCGGACTACCGGTTGAAGCGGTGGGTATCATTCTGGCAGTCGACAGGGTGCTGGACATGTGTCGAACCAGCGTCAACGTTTTCAGTGATTCCTGTGGTGCCGTGCTGATCGCCCGTATTGAGGGTGAGCGCGGTATTCTCGAAGAACAGCCGGTTAATCAGCCCGGCTAGTGGTTATTCAAGGGGTGACATCCCGACAGTATTGTAGCCACCGTCCACGTAAGTAATCTCGCCGGTTATTCCTGAAGCCAGGTCCGAGCATAAAAAAGCCGCGGCGTTGCCGACATCTTCTATGGTCACATTCCGTCTCAGTGGCGCAGTTGTCGCAAACACGTCGAGCATCTTGCGGAAATTACTGATGCCAGCTGCTGCCAGTGTTCTGATGGGGCCTGCAGAGACCGCATTAACCCGTATGCCCTCCGGTCCCAGGCTTTGTGCAAGATAGCGTACATTGGCCTCAAGACTGGCCTTGGCAACGCCCATGACATTGTAGTTCGGAACTGTTTGTACGGCACCCAGATAGCTCATGGTCAGCAGGGCACCTTTGCGGCCCTTCATCATGGGGTGCGCCGCCTTGGCCAGTGCCGCGAAGCTGTAGGAACTGATGTCGTGTGCGATGGCGAAGCCTTCGCGCGTGACGCATTCGTGATAGTTACCCGCGAGCTGGTCAGCCGGTGCATAGGCGACAGAATGCACCAGAATATCAAGCCCATCCCAGTGTTTACCCAGCTCTGTAAAGAGGTTTTCAATCTGCTCGTCACTGCTCACATCGCAGGGCAGGACGATGTCAGAGTTACATTCTTTGGCCATTTTCGTGACCCGGGCGCCGAGTTTTTCATTCGGATAACTAAAGGCAAGCTCAGCACCTTCTCGCAACATCGCCTGTGCGACACCCCATGCTATGGAGCGATTGCTGG
Organism: Gammaproteobacteria bacterium; assembly: GCA_032124375.1. GTDB lineage: Bacteria > Pseudomonadota > Gammaproteobacteria > UBA9214 > UBA9214 > UBA9214. The sequence continues at coordinate 1,011 of JAQBDO010000304.1, read as the reverse complement.
CAAGTCCGACGATCAGGGCACGTTTTCCGTTCAAGAATCCCATAGTTGTACCTTGTATTGGCAGGGTGGTAGTGGTTCCCGGAAAAATTCCCCGAGGTCAAAGTCGTTACGGTACCGGAAAATACAGGTGACGTGAAGGGGTTGCAGGCTATCAATACCGCCACGCAGGTCATTATAATAGCCGTCCATGTTATCGCGACTACCTGCCGGATACTGAATATGCTGAAGTCAGCGATGCAGCAGCTCCGTCTGGGTCTTGTTCTCGCCTGTACTGTACTCACGGCCTGTGACGATCAGCCATGGAATCGTCCTTACTCAGCCGACGATGCCGGCAGAAATATCCTCTATTCCCTGTTTCAGGAACGTCCAAAACACCTTGATCCTGCGCGTTCCTATAGCTCCAATGAGGTCACGTTTACCGGGCAGATATATGAACCACCGCTGCAGTACCACTATCTGAAACGTCCCTATGAACTGATTCCGTTGACCACTAGCGGGGTGCCGGTTGCAAAATACCTCGATACCGAGGGACGTGAATTACCGGCCGATGCCAGTTCTGACGATATCGCATTCAGTGTCTACGAGATTACCATCCAGCCCGGCATCATGTATCAGCCACACCCTGCGTTTGCCCGTGACCAGCAGGGTGAACTGCTCTATCAGCACATGAGTGCCAGTGATTTGTCTGCCGTTCACGTGCTCGGAGACTTCAGGGAAACTGGCAGTCGTGAACTGACTGCAGACGATTATGTTCACCAGATAAAACGGCTGGCACATCCGCAGTTACATTCACCGATACTGGGTTTGATGAGTGAATACATTGTCGGTCTGGGTGACTATTCCGAGACCCTTGATGCCGCGCTGAAAACACGCGCGGCAGACGAGGCCGAGCGTTATCTTGAATTGTCCCAATATCCTCTTGAAGGCGCCGGGGTCATAGATCGCTATCGCTACCGTATCAAGATACATGGCAAATACCCGCAATTGCTCTATTGGCTGGCGATGCCTTTT
>JAQBDO010000303.1:0-2722 GCA_032124375.1 Gammaproteobacteria bacterium | reverse complement strand
AGGGAATGGGCCTCGTCCACCAGCAGTGAGGCACCATAGCGGCGCTTGATGTCCACAATCTCACGTAACGGTGCGCGATCGCCCAGCATGCTGTAAATCCCTTCCACCACCACCAGGGTACGGCGGGCCTGCTCACCCAGTCGTTGCAGGCGCCTCTCCAGATCTGCGGCATTATTATGACGAAACCGGATCACCTGGGCCGCACCGAGACGGGTACCATCATAGATACTGGCATGACAGTCGGTATCCATCAGGATCACATCCTCGGGACCTGTGAGCGTGGAGATCACCCCGAGATTCGCAATATAGCCGGTAGAAAAGACAATGGCAGCGGGGCAATTAAAGAAGGCCGCCAGTTCGTTCTCCAGCGCCACATGAGCAGCATAACTGCCATTCGCCATACGCGAGCCGGTGGTGCCTGTTCCCTCCTCCCTGACCGCCTTGCAGGCTGCAGCAACGCAGTCGGGATCGAAGGTAAGTCCCAGATAGTTGTTGGTGCCAGCCATGATCACCTTGCGACCATTCACCACCGCCTCGGTAGCCGAAACCACCCGCTCCACTATCACATGAAAGGGGTCCTCGCCACTGCTGGCAACCAGCCCGGCACGCATTTCCTCAAGGGGCCGAAATTTTTCGAGAAGGCTTGTCATAAATCAGCGGTCTTGCAGCAACGTCTCCAGGTGTTCGGCAAACTCCCCAATGGTATTCACATCCGGAAGAATATTAAGCGGCACAGAAACATCGAAACGATCCTCGATCTGCATCACCAGCTCCATCACTTTCATTGAACTCAAACCGACATCATCAATGAGACGGGTCTGCTCACCGAGCTCCATGGGTTGTTCAGAATAAGGGCGAATCAGCTCGAACAGCTGGTCAAGGATATCCTCTTTACTCTGCATCTCTGTTCACTCTCTGTCCTGTATCACTGCGGTGGCCTGGCAACCGCTCTATTGCTGTCAATCCCGGTTCGCCCCAGCCCATGGTCCGCCGCAGCCCCTGTTCCAGGGGAAATACCGGCTGCCAGCCAGTCGCAGCAGTTAATGCGCTATTATCAGCCACCCAGTCGGGATGCCGCAGCTCACGCACCTTCCCCGGCGTCAGCATGGGAGCATAACCGATCAGGCGCGCCACGGCGACATTCATGAAGGCAATCGATTTCAACAGCGGTGCCGGCAGGGGTAGCCTGATAATGCGTCTGGCACGCAGCGCCGAGACCTTCGCTATGATTTCATCCCAGCTATAACCACCCGTTTGGGTATCATTCAATTCGTATACACCACTCCGGCAGCTGCCGGCATTCAACCAGCTGAGCACTGCCGCGCACAGGTCCTCAACATACAGCAATGACAGTCGCGCATGCGGCTCGCCCAGCACCGGCGCAATACCGCGCCCCATCCACTGAAACAACGGCAGCAGCTCCCTGTCACCCGGCCCGTAAACGGCTGGAGGGCGCAGGGCAACCCACTCCATATCTTCAGCCATAGCAGCCAGGACGAGTTCCCCCTGGCGCTTGCTGGAGGCGTAGTGGGAGAGCTCGGGCGCACGCGCAGCCAGAGACGAAAGCGACAGGAATCTGGGGCGGGGCGAAAGGGAAAGCACTGCACTTACCAGTCGTTCCAAACCACCTACATTGACAGCGTTGAAATCAGCAGCAGTGGCTCCACGAACAGCACCGGCACAGTGCACCACTGCAGCGGTGCCCTGTACCAGACGGCGCAGCGATTCGCCATCCTGAAGGGAACCGGTAACCGCTTCAAGTCCGGGGGTCTCGGGAAGCAGGTGGGTTGAACGGGGACGTACCAGGGCTTTCACATTCCACCCGGCAGCCAGCAGATGATCGACCATCATAGCGCCGATGTATCCGGTAGCGCCGGTTACGGCAATGGTTCGTGACATAAAGAACCAGCGGCGACGATGGCTTGTCAGCCCACCTGCTTCAGCAACAGGACAGCCTTCGCGTCCTGATCACCCTGCTGGTCCAGCCGGTGCGCTTCAATGTAGTTCAAACGTGCCTTGGAACGGGACAGTTTACCCGACGAAGTTCGTGGCAGGGTATGCAACGGCACCAGTTCAATGCGACAGTCCACACCCATCTCGGCAAGCACCAGCCCCTGCAGTCGTCTTCTCAACTCCACGCGCTGCTCAGCATCCTTCTCCCGGCATTGCGCCACCATCACTACCGTATCAGTGCCATCGATACCCGGCACGGCAAATGCCAGGGCATCTCCCGGACGCAGTTCCGGCTGCTGTTCCGCAATCTGCTCCAGATCCTGCGGCCAGATATTACGGCCATTAATGATAATCAGATCCTTCTTGCGGCCCGTGATCATGAGCCCTGTGGCCGTCTGGTAGCCGATATCGCCCGTGTCCAGCCAGGCATCAGAAGAGAGCGTCTGCGCGGTGATTTCCGGTTCATTGAAGTAACCCGACATGACACTGGGTGCACGTACGTGGATCACACCAATGTGACGTTCCGGCACCACCTTTCCCGATGCATCCCGCACCTCCACTTCAAATGTCGACAACGGCACACCACAGTTCACAAACTCGCTCACCCGTTCTATGGGCGCATCTTGTTCCACCGGCCGCGCGCGTTCATGCAGCGCCAGCTGATCCGCATCGACACGGTCAACCGACAAGCCCTCATGCAACGGTGCAAAACTCACCGCCAGGGAACACTCTGCCATCCCGTAACAGGCCAGAAACGCCTTGCGATCAA
>JAQBDO010000302.1:0-2894 GCA_032124375.1 Gammaproteobacteria bacterium | reverse complement strand
GGTCACACTGGAGCCATGATGCCATGCTAGCCGGACGCCACACCCTGTTTGCACTTCTGGTCCTGTTGCTGACTGCCGGCTGCAGCCAGAATCCATTGCGCCTCGATGGCAATGCCGGACCGTCGTTGCAACACTGGGTGGACAGCGAACTTTCCCCCTACGTGGCGCAGCGGCTCGGCCAGCATCCGCGCTTCAAGGGTGAGCCGGTGATCGTCGTGCGTCTGGATGGCGACGATATACAACCGGACATTGATGGTCTGACGCGCAGTATTCGTGACCAGCTCATGGGCAGTTTGCTGAAAACGCCGGGTGTACACGTGCCCTGGCAACCACAACAACAGCAAGTGCAGCATCACCGCCGGCTGGACCAGTTGCAGTGCGGTAGAAGTCGTGATGCCAGCTATTATATTGGTATCGAGATTGCGCGCACGGCGACGGCGCAGTTCCGTGTGTCGGTGCGTGCGCTGGATGTGCAGGCAAGTGAATGGGTCAGCGGCTTCAGCAAACACTGGTCAGGGAGTTTGACCGCAAACGAGTTACGCGCGCTGCAGGAACGGCGTACCGATGAGTCGCTGCGCGGTCTCAGGGTATTACCCTTCAGCGCCGGGCAGCCGGATCTGGCCGCCACCTACCTGGCCAATAATCTCAGTTGCCTGTTGCGCCAACAGGATGTGGAAGACCTGAAAATCAAGGTCGATACGCTGGCCTCTGACCAGCCGCAGTTGCGTACTTTGTTACAGCTGATTGGCAACAACCTGTCACGCTATCGAGAGGTGCAGGTGACCGATACGGAGCGACAGGCAAACTTCGTGCTGCGTGGTGAGACCCATATGGTTCATCCGGGCCTCTACCAGGTATGGGTAATACTGCATCCCCGGGATTCCGGTGAACATCTGGCCGGCATGGATACCGCCACCTGGGTAAGTATTCCAGCGACCGGCAGTCCTTCCAAAAAGCGCAGCGTGGCACAGGACAGCATCACCATGAAACCGGGTATTGCCCGGATGGAACTGGTGCGACACGGCAACAATCCGGTCTATGGGGCCAGTTGCAGCAACGCACAGCAGGGTTGCCCGGTACTGGAAGTGGATGTCGAGCAGACCGACCAGGTGTTTGTGATTGCACACGGCAACAAGGATGGTATCAGTAAACTGTCTGCTGCCTGCGACATGACTGCCAGCTCAGAATCACAGCCTGGACGTTATACCTACCGGTTTCCTGAAGCGCGTTTCACAGCATCTGATTGGCCAGCGGTCTATGCCATCGCTGTCAGTGGTGCCGAACCGGGACGGCAATTTCGTCAGTTGCTGGAAGGTGTGCCTGATGCCTGCAGTAATGCAGCGGGTATGCAAGGCGGTGCCGAGGCCCGTGATCCGTGGCTGGACAGACTTGATCGCCTGATCGCGGCGAACCGCGAGCACGCCGTGTGGACAGTGAGGCGCTTGCCATGACGCGGGCCATTGGAATACTGGTGGGTGCGTTGTTGATGCTGGGGGTCTTCCTGCTGGCACTGAGTGCCGGTCATGCACCGACGCTGCTAAGGGAGGTCGTTCACAGCGAGGCCGATACAAATCCCGCGCATACCGGGCTGGCACCTGCAAAGGCAGCGCCGCTTGAGAATAGCGTCGCTGGCCCCGAGCTTGCGGTGACAGACACTGCGGGTCCTGTTACGCAGAGCCAGCCGGCTGGTAAGGACAACGGATTCGTGCTGGATCCACAGTTATGGAATCAGTCAATGGAGGCGCACGAAACGACCAACCGTGATGACTCCGCAGCCGTGTTGCGCTATCGGGTCTGGAGTCCTTTTCGCAGCGAGTGGGCTGCCAACGGCTTTGCACGACGCCTGGTGCTTGCCACCGATGTACCCGTGGAAGTCGTTAATGAGAGTCCGGGAAACTACCAGGTGGTTTTCAGTTACCGGGACGACGGGGAACGTCAGGCGCTGGTCGAACGCATTGAAGCTGTCACCGGACTGGAGCTGGAATAAGCATGAAACCGCGTCCATGGTTCCTGATGCTTTGTAGCAGTGTGTTGTGGACCACGGCAGTGGCTGCGAAAACGGATGCGTCGATCGATCGCCAGGCAACGGAGGCTCGCTGGCAAAGCTATGCGTCGACTGCACAGCAAACACAGCCGGCACTGGATTTTCCCTACGCTCATTGTTTCAGTCGTGCAGCCACGGCTCACGACCTGCCGGAGACCCTGTTACTGGCTGTTGCCCGGGGCGAGAGTAATTTCGAACCGAGCGCCCGCTCCAAGGCCAATGCCTATGGCCTGATGCAGATACTCTGGCCCGGCACGGCAAAACACCTGGGGCTGGAGCAGCTGTCCGAGGTGCTGGACCCCTGCACCAATGTGGATGCGGGTGCGCGCTACCTGAAGGAACTGCAGCAACGCTATGACGGCAATCTGTATCGCACGCTGGCAGCCTATAACTACGGCCCGGGGCGGATTCCGGTGTCCGGGGGGAGCTTGCCGGAGGGTGCGGTCTGGTACAGCGCCTATATCATGCGCCATCTTGATTATGTCCTGAATGGCAGCGGCAAACAGCGCAAGAGCACGGCGCGGCAACGCTACGCGGGGCAGGACCGCCTGTTCATTATTCATTTTTCCCGTCCCTATCGCGCGGCCGCGTTTGTCGAGCAGCTGCAACCGCGCTTTGGCGATTTGCGCCTGGACTGGTTCCGGCTACCGGACGGCGGTTTTGATGTGGTGCTGCAGTATGCCGACAAGGCCGAACGGAGCCGGGGAGAGCAGTTGCTCGAAAAGATGGGGTTTGGATAAATGTTGCAAACGAAACCGATGATGACCGGTGTGATGGGTACGCTGCGCTTTGCCCATCCTGCATTTGATGTCTTGCGTACGCTGCGTTTTACCCATCCCGCGTTTGATGT
>JAQBDO010000301.1:0-3363 GCA_032124375.1 Gammaproteobacteria bacterium | reverse complement strand
TCTTCCGCACCCGGGGCGCCGTGGATCTTGGCGCGCAGTGGCTTGAAGCCGTCGTCACGGTCTGACAGCGAGGCCGACATCTGCCGCACTTTCTGCACCGAGGCGTTGTCCTTGCCGTGCGGCAGCATGCGCACTGCCGCCCATAACTCTGTATAGCCTGGTCCAATCCATTCCGGTCGCGAGGCCATTTCGGTCAATAGTGCCCTGGCCCCGGCCCGCTCGTCCTCCTCCTGTATTGCTCCGCGGTAGAACAATGCCCGCTGCAGAATCCAGCCGTCGTCGGCGCTGACCAGGTAACGCTCGATCAGGATTTGCGCCAGGGCGTCCCCGGCCTCGGGGTTTGCGAGGAAAGTTTCCGGTTTGATTCCCGCCAGCAGGTTGGCGATCAAATAGCCCTGTTGCCGCAGTTCTATGGTTTGATGACTCCACTCTCCGTGCTCGTAGCCGCCTCCGTGGCTGCTGCAGGCATAGGCCTTGGGCGGGAGAACCGTGCCGTCGTTGCAGTACCAGCGAATGCCGGCAAATGGCCCGCGATCCGCAGCTTTCATTTCCTCTATCCATCCGCGGTAAACCTTGACGTCGTTTACTTCCGCAGCCACCGATTCCATGACAGGTACGGCGATTATCAGCAGCATCAGGAAACTTCTCGTCAAACTTGGCATTGCAACCTCCGACAGTATTTTTGCATGCAGACCGATGATTCGGCTCAATAAATTGGATTGGGCATAATACAGCAAAGCGGGGCCGAGTGGTGGAGCAGGGAAACACCTTGGTGTATATTTCACGCTCCCGGCGGAGCGAACGATGCAAGAACTCCTGACAAAACTCGAAGAAATCCTGGCGGGCTGGCTCGGCGGAGCCATGCTGGCGCAAACCGTCTCCAAGCTGCTGTTGATCGCAGTTACAGGCCTGGTGTTCGGCGTTCTCTGGATCGCCGTTGGACGACTGTCCCGCTACCTCGAGCGCAAAACCGATGAATGGTGCAGCACCCGCATCGAGGGGCTGAAGATCCAGCGCCAGCGCATCATGACCGAGGAAGACATCTCGCGCCTGATGCATGGAAGCATCAAATGGATCCGACGGGCCCTGAAAGCGATCCTGATCGTGTCCTCCGTCAACGTCATCTTCGTGTTTTTTGAATGGTCACGCCAAGTAGCGATGACGATCATCGAGCGAGCGGGGATGGCGGTTGAGCGGCTGGTGATCGCCTTGATCGCCTACTTGCCGGACCTGCTCGTGATTATCGTCGTCATCCTGCTGGCGCGCTTTGTTTTGCACCTGCTGAAAATCGTGTTCGACGGCATCGCCGCCAAGCGCATCCGCTTGCCCGGTTTTTACCCGGAATGGTCGGGAACCAGCTATAGCCTGTTGCGCATACTGATCATCGCCCTCACGATGGTTATCATTTTCCCTTACCTGCCCGGTTCGGGCTCACCGGCTTTCCAGGGCGTGTCGATTTTCCTCGGCGTGCTTTTTTCGCTGGGTTCCACATCGGCCGTGGCCAATGTCGTGGCCGGCATCGTCATCACCTATACGCGCGCGTTCAAGATCGGCGACCGTGTGAAGATCTCGAACACCGAGGGTGATGTCATGGAGCGCAGCACCTTCGTGACGAGGATCCGCACGCCCAAGAACGTCGAGGTGTCGATTCCGAATGCCTCGGTGTTGAGCAACCACATCATCAATTACAGCACCCAGGCGAAGCACGCCGGCCTGACCCTGCACACCAATGTCACGATCGGCTACGATGTGCCCTGGCCCAGGGTCCACGAACTGCTCCTCGAGGCCGCGGGTAAAACGGAACGCATTGAGAAAGAACCTGCGCCTTACGTGCTGCAGACCGCGCTGGATGACTTCTTCGTGGAATACGAACTCAACGCCATCACCCGGGAACCCGGTCAAAAACAGCAAACCTATTCCGACTTGCACGCCAACATCCTGGATGCATTCACTGCTGCGGGCGTCGAAATCATGTCGCCGCATTACCAGGCGCGGCGCGATGGTTCCAAGGCCGCTCTGCCGCCTTCCGGGTAAGCGCAAACCCCGTTCATGGGCGTAAGCGAACCGGGCCGTCGAGGCGCCGCAAGGTTCCCAGTGGGCCGGTAATCGTGGCCGGAATCTCCGCTGCCGGCACCGGTTCCAGGAAACCCGGCGCGGCGCGCGAGGTGATGTCCACCGCGTCATCCACCACGGTCAGGATGGCAAAGCTGTAGGGCTGGCGCTGCTTTTCACCACTGAACGCGCGTGCGTTACCACCCAGCGCGCCGATGCCGATGTGGACCATACCCGCATCATCTACACCGGCGAAAAAAGCGTGGTGATGACCACTGACATAAACTTCCACTCCGCGCTCGTGCAGCAATGAGAGCAGGGCCGGATCATCCAGAATTTCATGTTCCCGCCCTTTCGTCAGCGGCCACATGGGCAGGTGGGAAAATACAACAGTCATGCTCGCCGTGTTGCCGTATGTGCCGAGCATCTGCGCGATGAAGTTCAGCTCAGCTTCGGGTAGAGCACCCGGCCGGGTGCCGTCAAAAGCCAGCAGCAGAACTGTGCCCATGCGCGCGGCATAGCGCCGCGGCCATTCGCTGCCAGGCAGGATTTCCAGTTCAGGCATGCGTGAATCCCACTGGGCATCAAAGCGCTGCCGTTCCAGGGCAAACTCCGGAAAGCTCGAGCCGTCATGGTTGCCCGGAGTCACCAGCAACGGGATGCCTTCACGGCCCAACGGATCAGCCACGGTGAGGTTGAAAGCCCGCCACATCCGGTCCAGCCAGTCGGCGTCCAGGCGCGGCTGTTTCTGACCGGCTACCATGTCGCCGGTGCATATCACCAGGTCCGGTTGCAGCCGGATCACGGTCTCGATGGCGTCGGTGACCCGACTATCGTAGGAGCTGCTGCCGTAACGTCCGTTCAGATCGGAAATCAGCGCGATCGACTCCGCTGCCATGCTTTTGCTGAACGGGATCAGCAGCAGGCAGCAAAGGAGGCAAGATTTCAGGGAGCGGAAAGGGTACAGGAAGCCTCCGTGACCTTCTTGTTGCCCTCCGGCGTCAGCAGAAGCTGCACGGGTTCCAGGTCCAGTTTCAGGCTGCCGTCCTGGCAGTCAGCCTGCAACAACGAGAAGGCCTCGCCGGTGCGGCGTGCAATCGTATCGGCCTCTTTGCTGCTGAGGCCGGCACTGTCCGTCATCCAGCGATAGGCCGGGCCTTTGGCTTCGAAGTCAGCCGCCAGGCGGCCCAGTCGCTGGTACAGACCGGCATTGTAATGCCGCTGGTCCTCGAGCATATGGGTTTTGGCGGCAAAATCCGCATAGCCGGCACGCACACCGGCGTCGTTGTCATTCAGAGCCGACTGCATCAG
>JAQBDO010000300.1:0-7821 GCA_032124375.1 Gammaproteobacteria bacterium | reverse complement strand
GCTCGTCCCAGTACCGGCGTGCCCCGGCCTCGATATTCTCAGGTTGGTAGATTTCTTCCATCGTCCCGCTGCAGGTCATAAAATTGAAGGCGGAAGAATACCTTAGCCGTCACATCTCCCACAACAGACGATTTTCGAAGTCCTTAACCCTGACGTTAGAAAAAAAATCATAAGCTGTTGTTATGAGGGCTAATTGACGGGTACGCTGCGCTTTACCCGTCCTACGTTTGCAGGGACAAATATGTAGGACGGGTAAAGCGCAGCGTACCCGTCAGGGTATATGGATGTAGACTAGCAGGCATACCCACAAGGGAACGACACAACATGACCGATAAAGACGACAAATCCACTGGCGAAAAATGGCTATCGGCCTATGACGACATGATGATGCGGGTCAAGACGGCTATTGAAGAGGCCGAGGAAAGCACCTTGCCGGTATTGCAGCGTTTCATTCATAACGCCCGTGATACGGCTGTCGAACTGGGAGAGCTAACCAAGGAAGAATCAGAAAAGGTCGCCTATTACCTGCAGCGTGACCTGCAGGACGCCGGCAAGCACCTGGCCGAGACCGGCCATGAACTGGGCGACTGGTTACGCTTTGATATCCACCAGATCGAGGAACGGCTGCTGGAGGTACTGTTGAAGGTCGCCGATCACACCCGCCTGGAACTGCAGCAGTTTGAACATGACATCGATGAAGGCCCGGCATGGAATAGCGGTGAAATCACCGGCCCGGGCACACTGGAGTGCGCATCCTGTAAGGCCATCATGCGCTTTCATGCCACCGGGCACATTCCCGCGTGTCCCAACTGCGGCCACACCGTGTTCCACCGCAGGACCGTTAAAGACGAACTGTAGGAGCGGATCGCGGGCAAGGTCCGCGCCTGCAGGTGCTTCTATTTGCGCAGGCGCGGATCGTGTCCGCGATTGACTTTATTTCTGCGACACAGCAGCCAGCACAGCAACAGGCAGGCGACGCTAAACACCACGACCGGCGTATTACCCAGCAACACATAGGGCGTGGCGCCCTGCATCGGCACCACGCTGCTCCTGAGAACGACCGTCTCGAATTGCCGACTGGCCTTGATAATGCGACCTTCATGATCGATCACGGCGGAGATACCGGTATTGGTTGCACGCAGCATGGGACGCCCGGTTTCCCTGGCACGCAGGCGCGCCATCTCCAGGTGCTGATGCGGCGCCAGTGAAGCACCAAACCAGGCATCATTGCTGATGTTCACCAGTATGGCGGCCTCCGGCAAATCCCTGATAATCTGTTCACCGAAGACAACCTCATAACAGATCGAGCTGGACACCGGATAACCTGCTGCCTGCAACAGGGTCTGGGATGGACCACCGTGGGAAAAATCGGCATTTGGTACCGCCAGCGCATCCAGGGTCTGGCCAATCAACCAGCGCAGTGGCAGATATTCTCCATAGGGCACCAGGTGTTGCTTGTAATAGAACGCCTGTTCGCCACCCAGTGATAGCACCGCGTTGTAATATTCCCAGCGCTCCTTATCCAGCACCGGCACACCGGTTAACAGCGAGGTTCCGGTCTTCTGCAGTTCGGTCTCGAGGTAGGCAATGAAGTTATCCTCCACCTGATCATAAAAGGCCGGGATTGCGGTTTCCGGCCAGACGACCAGGTCGACATCCTTTTCAGCAAAGGTCAGTTCCGAATAGAGCGTGAGGGTACTGAACAGATTCTCGGGGGCCCATTTGTCATCCTGACTGATGTTGCCCTGCACCAGCGCTACCTGCAGGGCATCACCACGCGGCTGCGTCCACTGTATATTGCCCAGCAGCTGACCGCCGCCCCAGAGCAACAGCAGCAACACCACGCCGGGCAAACGGTAGCTGCCCCTGAGCACGACCACCAGCAAGGCGGCCGACAATGCCACCGTCAGGCTGATGCCAAACACGCCCAGCAGCGGCGCATAACCAGCCAATGGACCATCAATCTGGCTGCTGCCGATGGTCAGCCACGGAAAACCGCTGAATACCCAGCCGCGCAGCCACTCGGCGATTACCCAGCCGCCGGGTGCGGCCACCAGCAACACGGCCGGTGTCAGCGTACGGAACACCCGCAGCAGAACATAACCCAGCAATGCCGGATACAGACTCAGGAAGACGATAAGTCCCAGTGTGATGCAAATGGCGACCGGCGCGGCAACATGGCCATACACCTTGATACTGATAAACACCCAGGAAATACCGGCACCAAAAAAACCGACGCCAAACAACAGGCCGTGTTGAAACGCCCGCTTCGGGGTATCCAGCAGCCATTGATTAAACAGGATCGCCAGCGATAGCGTGGCGATTGGGAACCAGCCGAAAGGTGCAAAGGCAGTCACCGCTGCCGCGCCGGCAAACAACAGCAGCAAGCCGCTGTAACGTTCAGGCAAACTGCTCACAAGACGATCTAGCTGGCCGCGGGGATTTCAGCCGGCTTCGGCAACAACGTCAGTTGCAACATGTGCACACGACGGCTGTCCGCGCGCAGCACCTTGAACAACAGGTTACCAATGGCAACCCGCTCTCCCCGGTTTGGCAGATGCCCGATCGCGTGCACAACCAGGCCACCGATGGTATCGAACTCTTCATCCGAGAGCGCCGTTCCAAAATATTCGTTAAAGTCCTCAACCGGTGTCAGCGCCTTGATGGTGTAATGCATTTCGCTGTGCTTGCGAATGGTGTCTTCTTCCTCGACATCATGTTCATCCTCGATCTCGCCAACAATCTGCTCCAGAACGTCTTCAATCGTCACCATACCGGCAACACCACCGTATTCATCAACCACGATCGCCATGTGATTGCGGCTGGAGCGAAATTCCTTTAACAGCACATTGAGCCGCTTGCTTTCCGGCACAAAAATCGCCGGCCGCAAGATATCACGCACGTTCAAGCGTCCATCGGTGCGCTCAAAGGCATACAGCAACAGATCTTTTGCCAGCAGCGTGCCGACAACTTCATCACGGTTATCGCCGATAACCGGAAAGCGTGAATGCCCCGACTCGACAATGGTACGCAGCAATGCATCCGGGCTGGCATCCCGCTCCAGAACAACGACCTGGGTACGCGGGACCATCACATCACGTACCTGCATGTCATCCACTTCAAGCACACCCTCAATCATGGCGAGCCCGTCGGCATCAAACAGGTTGTTTTGTTGGGCGGTACGCAGAAAAGCCAGCAGCTGTTCATGATCAGCCGGCACCCGCAGCAACCATTTTTTCAGCCTGGCAAGCCTTGCCGGGCTCGGTGGAGGTCGGTCTTTATTCATAAATACTGGTAGTTATATGCTGTTTCAGGGGGTTCATGCGGTAGTTCCGGGCATGCGACTCAGCCGTCATACGGGTTTGCATAACCAAGACCGGCAAGCAGCCCGGTCTCCGTTGTTTCCATCCTGTCCGCATCATCCTCTTTGTAGTGCTCATAACCGAGCAAATGCAAGACACCGTGAATTACGATGTGTGCCCAGTGCGCTTCAAGCAATTTGTGTTGCACAACAGCTTCACTGGTGATCACCGGCGCACAGATGACAACATCACCGAGCAGCTTTGAATCAACTCCTGCCATGGCCTCATACGGAAACGATAACACATTGGTGGGACCATCTTTACCACGGTACTGCCTGTTAAGCGCGGTAATCTCTGCCTCGTCCACAATCCGTACAGTCAGCTCAGCGCTGGCATATTCTGCAGGCAACGCCTGCTCGACCCATTGACGTATCGACTCCTCTGCGGGTATGCCATCAGCAGTAACAGCATACTGCACATCGATTCGTTGTTGTACTTCACTCATTTAGTCACCTTTTGTTCGTATACTTCATACGCAGAGATAATACGTTGCACCAACGGGTGTCGCACCACATCAGCTGATGAAAAATATGCAAAACCAATATCATCATCTTCCTTCAGCACTTTAATAGCCTGGCTCAACCCGGACTCAACATGTTTTGGCAAATCAATCTGGGTAACATCGCCGGTAACCACCGCCGTTGAACCAAAACCGATTCGCGTAAGAAACATTTTCATCTGTTCGACAGTGGTATTTTGCGCTTCGTCCAGAATAATAAAGGCATCATTAAGACTGCGGCCACGCATAAACGCCAGCGGCGCAACCTCAATAATATTACGTTCAATCAGCCTGGCTACCCGGTCAATGCCCAGCATTTCATAGAGCGCATCGTATAGCGGCCGCAGGTAAGGATCGACCTTCTGGGTCATGTCACCCGGCAGAAAACCAAGGCGTTCACCGGCTTCTACTGCCGGCCTGACCAGCACCAGGCGACTCACCGTTTCCTGTTCCAGCGCCTGTACTGCACAGGCAACGGCGAGGTAGGTCTTGCCGGTACCAGCCGGTCCAATACCAAAATTCAGATCCCGGTTGAGGATATTATTAAGGTAGCGCTTTTGACGTTCGCCGCGTGGCGTAATCGCCCCGCCCGGTGTCTTGATAACCACGAACTCGCTGCTGTGCCGGGGCTTCTCCACAACCTCGCCGGCATCGGCCTCCTGTAAATGTAAATGTATCTTTTCCGGCGACAGGGAGCCGGAGGCTGTTTCCAGATAGAGACTCTCCAGGATCTGGCGGGCGCGCTTCACCGCAGCGGCTGCACCGACGATACGAAACTGGTTACCACGACTGCTAATTTCAACCCTCAGACGCTGCTCCAGTTGCCGCAGATGCGCATCGAACTGGCCACACAGTTCAGCCAGCCGTTCATTAGCGGCCGGCTGAAGCGTAAAATCGACGGAGTGCACCTGTTTGCTCAAGAGGCCTTCAACTGTCCCGCGCTATCGACAATTTCGCCACGCAGTGAATTCGGCAGTGCCTCGGTAATACGCACATCCACAAACTGTCCAATCAGCCCGGGGGCGGCATCAAAATTGACGACCCGGTTATTTTCTGTACGGCCACTCAGCTGGTCAGTACGTTTGCGCGAAACCTTCTCCACCAGTATGCGTTCAATATTACCGACCATGTCCCGACTGATGGCTGCGGCCATCTCGCTGATACGCGCCTGCAGACGCTTCAGTCGCAGTTTTTTGTCTGCCAGTGGCACATCATCCGGAAATCCGGCCGCCGGCGTACCCGGACGCTGACTGTAGATAAAACTGAAAGAATGATCAAAACCGATGTCTTCAATCAAGGCCATGGTCTGTTCAAAGTCCGTTTCGGTCTCACCCGGAAAGCCGATAATGAAATCGGAAGACATGCTGAGACCGGGACGCGCCTCGCGCAGCCGACGGATCACTGACTTGTATTCCAGCGACGTATGATTGCGCTTCATCATCGCCAGTACCCGGTCCGAACCCGACTGCACCGGCAGATGCAAATGCGATACCAGCTCGGGTACTTCGACGTAGGCCTGAATCAGGCTGTCATTCATTTCCACCGGATGCGAGGTGGTATAGCGAATACGATCAATACCGTCGATGGCAGCGACGTAATGAATCAACAAGGCCAGGTCTGCGGTCTCGTCATCATCCATTAGACCACGATAGGCGTTGACGTTCTGCCCCAGCAGATTCACCTCGCGCACGCCCTGCCCGGCCAGTGCCGCCACTTCGGCAAGGATGTCATCGAACGGCCGGCTGATTTCCTCACCCCGGGTATAGGGCACCACGCAAAAGCTGCAATACTTGCTACAGCCTTCCATAATTGAAACGAAGGCCGTTGGCCCGTCTGCACGCGGCGCTGGCAGGCAATCAAATTTTTCAATCTCCGGAAAGCTGATATCAATCACCGGCTGCCGTGCACGCCGGACAGTCTTGAGCATTTCAGGCAAGCGGTGCAGGGTCTGCGGACCGAACACGATATCGACATAAGGTGCGCGTTCGCGAATGGCGTCACCCTCCTGGCTTGCCACACAACCACCCACGCCAATCACCAGCTGCGGCCGCGCGTCCTTCATTTCCTTCCAGCGCCCCAGCTCGGAAAAGACTTTTTCCTGCGCCTTCTCGCGAATAGAACAGGTATTCAGCAACAGCACATCGGCCAGCGCAGGATCCTGCGTCAGCTCCAGCTGATGGGATGCTGCCAGCACGTCCGCCATCTTGGAAGAGTCGTACTCGTTCATCTGGCAACCGTGTGTTTTTATATAGAGTTTGTCAGCCATGTCCGTTCTGTATAGCGTCGATCATCGGTGGAATATACGTGTTTTCCGGGCCTGTTTCCATTTGACCGTGTCAGCTTGCTGACCTGGCTTTGCTTCTGGCAGACCTGCAGGGCCGAATGAATTCGGCCCTGCAAGGGTAATACCCGGCTCAACCAGGGGATGAGCCGATAGTTTTGAATATGACCCCGACATAAAAAAGCAGGGCCCGGCACGCCGGGCCCTGCTTGTTGGACCGGGATATTGCGCTCGCTGGCCGCAAGACAGTCAGAGAACGCCGCGTCTTTACTTGACGCGACCCAGTACCAGCACCTCAACCCGGCGGTTTTCTGCCCGGCCCTCTTCTGTCGTATTGGTAGCAATCGGCCGGCTTTCACCGGCACCAGCAGTCACGATCTTGCTGGCATCCACGCCGGCATCGATCAGGTACTGACTGACTGCAGCTGCACGCTGCTCGGACAAATCCATATTGTAGGCATCGTCACCGACATCGTCGGTATGTCCAATCACCTCGATGAAGACCGAACGGTTCAGCATCACCCGGGCATCGTCGATGTTGCTATCCAGCACGGCCTTGCCTTCTTCTGTCAGCTCCGCACTGCGGCGCGGGAACAGGGCAACACTCGGGAAGCGGATGTTATCCAGTGCCCGTGGCTCACCAATAACAACAATCTCTACCCGGCGATTTTCTGCCTGTCCTTCCTTGGTGTCATTGGAGGCAATCGGGTCGTTCTCACCACGACCAACTTCACGCAGCTTGGCAGAGTCAACGCCGGTACTGACGAGATAGGCGCTGACAGCATCCGCACGACGCTTTGACAGATCGAGGTTGTAGTCTGCATCACCGACGCTATCGGTATGACCGATGATGATGCCTTCGTAGGCCTCGGACAGTTCCGGACGCAGCGTCTTGCGATATTCGTCAATCGCTGCCTTACCGTCTTCTGTAAGCTCGGCCTTGTCGAATGCAAACAGGGCTGCGCTGGGAATGACAATGGCGCCAACCAGTCCGCTGGGCGCACCCATGATGACTTCAACCGGCGCATTCAGCACCACTCCGTCACAACCGACGATGGCGGCGTCCGCCTCTGACCAGCTTCCCGTGTGCAGGCAATCGCCGGATCCGGTGGTGACAACATTGGAACCGGAGTCCTCGGCATATCCCGGGGCCATACGGTCTTCGGCAACTGCCGACCCGGTAGCCAGTACGGTGGCAAGAACAACACCTTGCAACGCTCTGCTGAGCAATTTTTTACTGAAATTCATGTCAATTAGTTCTCCTGGAAATTTGTGAGCGCGGCATTGTAGCACCCCATGCGCATAAAAAAAGACAGTCAAAACAAAGTATTTCACGACAGGCCGCCTGGCCATCGTCACAAAATATATTAATTATTTTATTATCATATGCTTATTAAAAGGGAGCCGGCCGATAAGCCGGGTTTTGTCGTGGACAGCCATTCATCTGGACTCTGCGTCACCGCAGGCCTCAAGCGACCTACCCGGGAACCGTGCGGGCCGCACGTATGTTCCCCTATTTGGTCTTGCTCCGGGTGGGGTTTACCCTGCCACGCCTGTTACCAGCCGCGCGGTGCGCTCTTACCGCACCATTTCACCCTTACCTTTTGCAAGGCGGTTTATTTTCTGTTGCACTTTCCCTCGACTTACGCCGGGTTGGCGTTACCAACCACCGTGCCCTG
>JAQBDO010000299.1:0-3242 GCA_032124375.1 Gammaproteobacteria bacterium | reverse complement strand
CTCACGCTGGGTGATAATGCAGCCCGCATGTTCGTGCACGAATTCGATCGGGTCCTCGATGGTGATGATATGTCCGGTGCCATGCTGGTTACGGTAGCCGATCATGACAGCCAGTGATGTTGATTTACCGGTACCGGTGGCGCCGATGAATATGATCAACCCGCGCTTGGTCATGGAAAGGTTCTTGAGCACCGGAGGCAGGTTCAGCTCGTCAATAGTCGGGATATAGTTCTCGATGCGGCGCAGCACGGCACCAGCATGATTGCGCTGGATGAAGGCACTGGCACGAAAACGTCCCAGTCCGGGCTCAACCACAGCGAAGTTGCATTCGTGGGTTGCCTCGAATTCGTCACGCTGGGCAGGCGACATCATGCCGGTAATCATTTGCATGGTGGCATCGGCCGACAGCGGTTCCTTTGACGCCGGAACGGTTTTTCCATCGACCTTGATGGTCGGGGGAATACCCACAGTGAGAAACAGATCCGAGGCATTCTTTTCTTGCATCAACTTCAAGAGTACGGACAATTCCATAAACTTTCTCCGAATTCAGACTTTATCTGAAGGTTTCCTTCTGGGCTGCTTTCATGCGCGCATCCTGCTTGGTGATCAGACCCTTGGACAACAGATCCTGCAGGTACTGATCGAGCGTGATCATGCCTGCAGCCTGTCCGGTCTGAATAGAGGAATACATCTGCGCAACCTTGTCCTCGCGAATCAGATTCCGAATGGCGGGCGTGCCGATCATGATTTCCCATGCCGCAATACGGCCGCCTCCCACCTTTTTCAGCAGGGTTTGTGCAATCACGGCGCGTAGTGACTCAGACAACATCGAGCGCACCATGGTTTTTTCCGCTGCCGGGAACACGTCGATCACGCGGTCGATTGTCTTTGCAGCAGAGGTGGTATGCAGCGTTCCAAATACCAGGTGGCCGGTTTCGGCGGCAGTCAGTGCCAACCGGATGGTTTCGAGGTCACGCATCTCGCCGACCAGGATGATATCCGGGTCCTCGCGCAGCGCGGAACGCAGTGCCTCGTTGAAACCCAGCGTATCCCGGTGCACTTCACGCTGGTTTACGAGACACTTCTTGCTTTCATGAACGAATTCGATGGGATCTTCAATGGTCAGAATATGGGCATAGTGTTTGTTGTTAATGTAGTCGATCATCGCTGCCAGGGTGGTGGACTTGCCGGAGCCGGTCGGCCCGGTAACCAGCACCAGACCACGTGGCGTATCCGAGATATCCTTGAAAATGCCTGGCGTACCCAATTCCTCCAGTCCAAGGATCTCTTCCGGAATGGTTCTGAACACTGCGCCCGCACCACGGTTCTGATTGAACGCATTGACACGAAAACGGGCCAGGTTGGGAATTTCAAAGGAAAAATCAGTCTCAAAAAACTCTTCGTAATCCTTGCGCTGCTTGTCATTCATAATGTCGTAGACAAGACCGTGGACAATCTTGTGGTCGAGCGCCGGCACGTTGATCTTACGCATATCGCCATCAACCCGGATCATGGGTGGCAACCCAGCAGAAAGGTGCAAATCCGATGCACCGTTCTTCACACTGAAAGTCAATAATTCAGCAATATCCATGCCTGCTCCCTTGCTATATATGTACTGGTCAACCTGCTATCGACTACACTGTTGGATACTTGAAAACCACCTTGCCTTTCGGCAACTTGCAAAATCAACACAGCATACCGGAATACTGCAACAGTAACTGCTCTCGATACACGGAGGCATCCTGCAAATCGCAAACTGTGGGTCTCAGTATGCCGCACTCACCTTGTTTGGCAAACTAGTTAACCGTAAAATACCAATACATTACAGCCACATAAACAACAACCACCCGACAACCCAATCACTTCAGATGCTACGAACACACGCAACAACCCAATCACGCGCACGTCTTGTCGCACGCCATGGGCATCCTGTATCGTCAACATCATGAAAAACACCACACTTGCATTCATCGGTTGCGGCAACATGGCCAGGAGCCTGATCGGCGGCCTGGTAGCCGATGGCTGGGACCCCGCCAGGATTCATGTTGCCGATGCGGACCCTGACCAGCTCGAACGGATATCCAGAACATTCCCGGTATTAACCTATACACAAAACAATGCAGCCGCAGTCCACGCAGACGTGGTCGTGCTGGCAATAAAGCCGCAGATAACTGCCTTGGTCGCCCGGGAACTGGCGGAAACCATAGCACGGCAACAGCCACTGGTGATCTCCATTGCTGCCGGTATCCGCGAGTCGGCCCTGCGCAGCTGGCTCGGGGAACAGACGGCAATTGTGCGCAGCATGCCCAACACCCCGGCCATGGTCCAGAGCGGCGCCGCTGCGCTTTATGCAAATCCCGCTGTCACTGAATCTCAGCGCAGCATAGCTGAATCCATCCTGCGTGCCGTAGGACTTGCACTCTGGATAGAAGACGAGACCCTTATGGATGCGGTAACGGCGCTTTCCGGCAGCGGGCCTGCCTATTTTTTCCTCTTCATGGAGGCCCTGCAGGCTGCCGGCTGCGAGCTGGGACTGCCGCCACAGACAGCACGCCTGCTGACTTTGCAAACCGCTTTCGGCGCGGCCAAGATGGCACTGGAAAGCAGCGAGGACGCTGCCACTCTGAGAAGGAGGGTAACCTCGCCAGGAGGCACCACGGAATCTGCAGTGGCGGTCCTGGAGGAAAATGGATTTGCCGACCTGGTAACCAAGGCACTGCAAGCAGCGGCAGCAAGGTCACGGGTACTCGCTGACGAATTCGGATCCCGCTCGTGAACAGCAGCTACCTCACCAACCCGCTTGAATTTCTGATCACGACACTGTTCAGTCTGTATATACTGGCTGTCATGCTGCGGTTTCTTCTGGGCGCAGTACGGGCGGACTTCTACAATCCGGTCAGCCAGTTCCTGGTGCGCATTACCAACCCGGTACTGGCACCAATGCGCAAGCTCATCCCGAGTGCCGGCAAATACGATACCTCAGCACTGCTGCTGATGCTGTTGCTACAAATAATTTCCCTGGTCCTGATGGTGCTGCTGCGTGGAAGCAGTGTTTCCATCATGGCCTTGCTGCTGTTCGCAGTCGCGGAACTTGTCCTGCTGCTGATAAACATTTTCATCTTCTCAATCCTGGTTCAGGTCATCCTCAGCTGGATAAACCCTGGTACCTATACCCCGGTAGGCGCACTGTTGCACAGTCTCACAAACCCGGTACTCGCTCCGATGCAGCGGATCATTCCACC
>JAQBDO010000298.1:0-3514 GCA_032124375.1 Gammaproteobacteria bacterium | reverse complement strand
GCAGGTGTGTCGGTTGCGCCATCCACCACCAGGTCCAGCGGGGTGATAACCGCTTTCCCCCTGACAGCCCGGCCAAGGGCTATATCGCCGATAAAAAACCGGATGGTGTTGCCGACCTCGTACTGAAACTCGCCGCTGCTGCCGGTAATGCCGGCAAGCGACCCGGACTGATAGCTCACTCCCTCGACCGGGGCGTCGATCAGGCGGCCGTTGTCAACGACGACGGTCAGACCAGCATCCTCATCCTTTTTATCTGAATCGCGGGAATCACCCCCGGAGTAGGCGTAAAACGAGCACTGACTGCCGCCGAATAGCGGCATGGCGAGCAACGCAACAAGCAGCATGTATTTGCGGGGGATCATATTTTTACGAGATGCATTTCAAGAGTGTCAGTTCCCGTTGATTACCCGATGATTATCGCGCATTTCTGATGAGTATAGATGTATTGTTGTTTCCCATCTATTCGAGTTAGTTGTGCTCTGACACCACTTTCCTGTCCTGTGTGCATAACCACAACTAGCGCCGCCAGTTAACCCGATCATGGCAAAAATCTTACTGCAGGAGCGCCGTCCCTGGCGCAAATCGCGGCGCGGACGGACGCCGCCCCTGCAGGATTGAGCCGGGACCGTACCAGCGGTGCATTCCGGAATCGCTGCAAAATATTCTTTTCATCCAGTAAATCACGTGGAGAAACCAGCTCTCAGACCAGCATTTATGCAACTACCGGGTTAACGTGAACTCACGAGGGAGCCAACAACGACAAAAACCATTATGATGGTCTCATGTCAAAACTCAGCCTGTTAATCATCCTGTCGGCCATCAGTGTTTACACTCATGCCGAATCAATCCCGACTGCCGTGGTAACGGTCGACCAGCCCGTGGAAACGGCAGCGTCTTCACTGCCTGTCGAAGCCTCCCCGGTACTCGACCTCAGTGCCTTTTCAACGCTGGAGCAGATCATCCCCGCGCTGGCCAAAAAGCAGGTGGTCTGCATCGGCGAGCAGCATGCACGCTACGACCATCACCTCACCCAGCTGGAGATCATTCGCCGCCTGCATGCGCTGCACCCGCAACTGGCCATCGGCATGGAAATGTTTCAGCAACCGTTCCAGCACTACCTGGATGAATACGTGGCGGGCAGCATCGACGAACAGGCCATGCTGCGCGCCACCGAGTACTACCGGCGCTGGCGCATGGATTACCGGCACTATGCACCCATCCTGCGTTATGCGCGCGAGCACAGGCTGCCGCTTATTGCATTAAATGTACCGAAGGAGCTGACCCACAAAGTGGCCCACGACGGCCTTGACGGCCTGAGCGACGAGGACCGCCAGCAACTGCCAGCCGACATTGAACCGGCCGATGAAGCCTACCGCCAGCGCCTCGAAGAGGTGTTCGATCTGCATCCCAGGGAAGAAGGGCACGACAACTTCGAGCATTTCCTCGAAGCCCAGTTACTGTGGGACGAAGCCATGGCCGAGCGTGCCGCTACCTATCTCAAGGAGCACCCGGAGCATCACCTGGTGGTGCTCGCCGGCAACCAGCACCTGGCCTGGGGCAGCACCATCCCGCAACGCCTGCAACGGCGCACGGGCGTAACGGCGGCCAGCATCCTTAACAGCTGGGACGGCCCGGTAAAACCCGGTCTTGCGGACTTCCTGCTGTTGCCCGAGGAGCGCGCGCTAGCGCCGGCCGGAACACTCGGCGTGCTGCTGGGAGACGACAAGGACCAGGTTAGCATTACCGCCGTCCTTGAAAACGGCGCCGGCGCCGCCGCGGGTATTAAAAGCGGAGACCGCATCACCGCCATCGACAACCATACCATCAACAGCCTCACTGACCTGCGCCTGGCGTTGTGGGACAAGCAGCCCGGAGACACCATCAATGTGGATACCGTGCGCAAGCACCTGCTATTGCCAAACGAGAACCTGAGCTACGAACTGACGCTGCAATAGCATGCAAAAACAGCGCGGGTTCATTGTCTGGCTGCTGTGTCTACTCTGGCTGCCGCCAGTGGCAACGGCGCAGCTACACCATTCCCTCGATGTGTTATTACAACCCGACACGGCCGGCATCGAGGTGCGTGATACCGTTACCCTGCCGGAGGGTCATCCGTCATCACTGACCTTTGCCCTGCACCCTGCCCTGCAGCCGGAACTGCTCGGCGACAGCGCACGACTGGTCGAGCTTGCACAGCGGACCGATAACAGCCCGCCGGCATTGAACCCGTCAGCCGGTATCTCAGCGCGCCGCTACCGTCTGGATCTCGCCCCCGGGCAAAACAGTTTTACCCTGCACTACAGCGGCAACATCGCACACACCCTGCAAAGCCAGGGCGAAGAATACGGGCGCAGCTTCCAGGAAACACAGGGCATCATCTCACCGCAAGGCGTGTTTCTCTCCGGCGCCAGTGTCTGGTATCCACACATTGACGATACCCAGCTCAGCTTTGATCTTGAGGTCCATTTACCGAACGCGTGGAAAAGCATGAGCCAGGGCGAGTACCTCGACACACAGCCTGCCAGTGGCAGCGGGCCTGTCGAGCACTGGCGCGCCAGCAACCCGCAGCAAGAGATCTACCTGATAGCCGGCCCGTTCAATGCCTGGTCGAGTGTCGACAAGGGTGTCACGGCGATGGTGTTGCTGCGCGAACCGGATGCGGCACTGGCCCGCCAATACCTCGATGCCACCCATCAGTACATCGCCCTCTACGACGCCCTGATCGGCCCCTACCCGTTCAGCAAGTTCGCCCTGGTCGAGAACTTCTGGGAAACCGGCTATGGCATGCCGTCCTTCACCTTACTGGGCTCGCGCGTCATCCGCTTCCCTTTCATCCTGTCATCGTCCTACCCGCACGAGATCCTGCATAACTGGTGGGGCAACAGCGTCTACGTGGACTACGACAACGGCAACTGGTCCGAGGGCCTCACCAGCTACCTCGCTGACCACCTGATCAAGGAACAACGCGGCAGTGGTGGCGAATACCGGCGCAATGCACTGCAGAAATACACCGACTATGTCAGCCGCGCGGGTGACTTTCCGCTCACCGACTTCCGCAGCCGGCACAGTGCGCGCACCGAAGCGGTGGGCTACGGCAAGACGCTGATGCTGTTTCACATGTTGCGCCAGCAACTGGGCGACGCTGCCTTCAAACAGGGTTTGCAGGCCTTCTATCAGCAATACCGTTTCAGGGTCGCCGGCTTCAGCGATGTACAGAACAGCTTTGCAGCCGTTGCCGGTGAACCACTGGATGATTTCTTCCAGCAGTGGGTGCAACGCAGCGGCGCGCCGCAGCTCAGCATCAGCAAGGCGCGCGCCGAGCCCGAGGGCCACGACTATCGTCTGACTGCCGTGATTGAACAGACGCAACCCGGGCTGGCGTATCAGTTAACACTGCCGGTAGCCGTGCACATGGACGGCGTCGACCAGGCTTACCAGACCCGGATCAAGCTCACGGACAAACAGCAGACGCTCTCCCTGACGCTACCTGCGCGGCCGGTACAGCTCGACATCG
>JAQBDO010000297.1:0-6492 GCA_032124375.1 Gammaproteobacteria bacterium | reverse complement strand
GCCGTCAATGCAGAAACCGGCCAGTTCTTTGATTTAGTCCTCAGTGCCAAGGAACGTATCAGAGATCGCTTCGTTGCCAATCGCGTTGCCATCCTAGTAACCAATCAGCGTTTTGCGGGAGTGGGTGCTTACCCGTCCGGGTGGAGTAGCGTGCGCAGAAAAGCGAATGAAGAAGTCGTCAGTGCAGAAGCTGTTGATTATTCCGCATTGATTGTGACATCGGACCGTATCCTTTCCTTTAACGGCAAGACCGGTGCCTGGTCGGAGACGCGGCGTTAGGGAGTAGTAAATAAAAAAACCGGCGCAGGACGGGTAAAGAAGCGTAGCGACGTACCCGTCAGGGTCAGCACTCCGTTGCTGACGGGTACGCTTCGCTTTACCCGTCCTACGGACCGTCAAGCGATATGAAACAATTAAAAGCTTCCTTAAGGTGGTTTGTCGGATTACGCTACGCTAACCCGGCACTCGGGGCCGGCCTCAATTCCTGGTTCTTGCGCCTTGCTTCAGTCGCCTTTCTTCAACAGTTCACCGAGTGCGGCCAGCGGGTTGTGCGTGACGCTCGGGCGATCCTTTCCCGAGGCATCGGTATTGCCGGTGCTTTCACCATCAAGATAACGTGCATGCTCATTGTCGTGGCAGTACAGGCATAGCAGTTCCCAGTTGCTGCCGTCGTCGGGGTTGTTGTCGTGATTGTGATCACGGTGATGTACGGTTAATTCCTGCAGATTTTCACGGCTGAACTCCCGTGAGCAGCGACCGCATATCCAGGGGTACATCTTCAGGGACTTTGCCCGGTAATCCTGCTCGCGACTGCTGCGATTGCGGTGTGCGGCAGCGACGATCGCGTCGAGTTTTTTGTGGTCAGCTGGCGTGGTTTTTTTGGGCATGTTGCAGGCTTCCCCGGTTGGATTAATGCTCAGGTGTCTGGTCGTTTAAGCGGGCTTCAATCCGGCTCTCCAGCGAGGGCACCAGGATCACGCGGTATTTCGCAAAGTCTTTGCCTAGTATAGCTTTAACGGCCCAGATGCCGACAGGGATGGAAACCAGCGTGCCGCCGATCTGCCCCCAGGCATGGATGACGTCACCGTCAATATCCATGGCCGCACCCAGGAGACCGATTAGCAGTCCGAGCAGCAGGCCCGCGAGTCCGCTAAATACAAGCACCCTCCAGGCAAGACTCCACCAGATGAGTGTTGCATATCCCCAGGTGACTTTTATTTCTTCCACGGGTTCAGGTCTCCAATAGTTGGTCAGGTGTTATTTTTTAATATGTTTGATGTAGCGCGGATTGCCGATTTGTTCCAGCTGCATGGACTCCCCGTCAATGGAGAATTTGGCGCCGCTGTCTGCAACGGTAAGCGTGCAACGTACCTCGCCCTGCCAGTTAATCGGCAGCGGGGCATGGTCGCGATAGGTGAAGATATTGTTGATCATGTCGCCGCCCTTGATGACGCACGGACACTCCGGTAGCTCGCCTTCAATCCTGATGTCCCTGATGGTCAGGTTGATCGCCTGTGTCCACAGACTGTCTTCAATGGCCGCTTCCATCTCTTGCAATAACTGCACCTGAGAGAAGTGCAGGGTGATTTCGTTGTCGCCCTGTTCGATGCTTTCGAGTTGTGCGCCGGGTATTTGCAGGATGTTGGTTGTATCGCTCATGGTGTGCTCGTTGTTCAGGTTTCTGTCAGTGAGGTATTGAAGGTTTCCCTGTCTGTTAGCGCTGCGCCGCAAGTGTTGCCTTTGCACAGGTAGGCAACCACATCGCCTTGTGTTGCCCGGGTGGATAACTCGCCGGGTAATGTTTGCACCGTTGCTGGAATGGTAAGCGTGAAACGCCGCGGTGCATAGGCTTGCGTGGCCTGTTTTTGCCAGTCGCTGATGACCGGTTCTGTGCCGCGGATAATGATCGTCTGGCCGGGGTAAAGAATTTCCTCCAGTGCCACCAGCAGGCTGGCGTGTGCATGCGGCATGCTCTCGATACCGGTCCAGATGGATTTCAGTGTGTCCTCGGCGACTTCCAGATAGCGCGTTTCACCGAGCAGGTGACCGAGGCGACCAAATACCCGGGCGGCAATGCCGTTGCCGGAGGGGGTGGCGTCATCATGATTGGGTTTCGGGCGTTGTATCAACGCCTCATGGTCATCGGAGGTGAAGAAAAATCCGCCGTTGCTATCGGCGAAGTGTGCAAGCACCACCTCGGCCAGTTCGATGGCAAAGTCCAGATCACCATCACGCCAGCGTACCTGCAGTAACTCAAGAATGCCGTCGATCAGGTACACATAGTCATCCAGGTAGGCATTCAGATGGGCGCGATGGTCCTTGCAGGTGGCCAGCAGGCGGCCGTCTACCCAGAGTGTGCTGCGGATAAAGTCGAGCGCCTGTTCGGCGGATTCGGCCCAGGCCGGTTCGTCGAGGTGACGTGCGGCAATGGCCATGCCACGGATCATCAGGCCATTCCAGGCGGTGAGTATTTTGTCATCGCGGCCCGGTGCAATGCGCTGTGCGCGTAACTCCAGCAGTTTGACGCTGACACGGTGAAGCGCCTGTTCGATTTCCTGTGTATCCAGTGAAAATTCCCTGGCGAGTTCGGCGCTGGTGCGAAACACATGCAGGTTCCATTTGCCTTCAAAGTTGGCGGCGCGATCCAGTCCGAAACGGCGGGCAAAAATTGGGTAATCATCTTCTCTTGCGATCGCCTGAACTTCTGCAGGCGTCCATACATAGTATTTGCCTTCCTCACCGTCGGAGTCGGCATCCAGGCTCGAGTAGTAGCCGCCCCCGGGTGCCTGCATATCGCGCATCACCCAGCCCGCAGTCTGTTCGCAGATGCGTTTGAACAGCGGATTGCCGGTGGCAGCATGCGCTTCGGCATACAGCGCCAGTAAAGGCCCGTTGTCATACAGCATCTTTTCGAAGTGCGGAATCATCCAGTGATTGTCGACCGAATAGCGGCAGAAACCGCCGGCCAGCTGGTCGAATATGCCGCCGCGTGCCATTTTTTCAAGTGTAAATACGGCCATATGCAAGGCGCGCTTGTCGGGTTGGCCGGCGCTGGTGCGGGCACCGGCCCAGTGACGTAACAGTCGCTCTATATTTGTGGGATGCGGAAACTTGGGCGCCTCGCCAAAACCGCCATCGCGTTCATCGAAGTTTTTCTCCAGTTGGCGGCGTGCGCTGTCCAGTGGCAGTGGCGTCAGTGCGTCGGCGCGTTCGCTGTCGTTGATGGTTGCCAGTGCCTCGATCAGACGCGTGTTCTGCTCGCGAATATCGGTTTCGTTATTGGCCAGAAAATCATGTACGCGCTGCATCAGGTCCCTGAAGGACGGCATGTTGTGACGCGGCTCATCCGGGAAATAGGTCCCGGCAAAAAACGGTACCCTGTCATTCGCTGTCAGGAATACGGTGAGCGGCCAGCCACCCGGGCGACGCGTCAGTAATGAATGTGCTGTCTGGTAGATCTTGTCGATATCCGGACGCTCTTCCCGGTCTACCTTGATGTTGATGAACAATTCATTCATCAGCGCGGCAGTCTGCGGATCTTCGAAAGACTCATGCGCCATCACGTGGCACCAGTGACAGGCAGAGTAGCCGATCGACAACAGGATGGGTTTGTTCTCGCGCCGCGCCTTGTCGAGTGCCTCGGCCCCCCACGGATACCAGTCGACCGGATTATGGGCATGCTGCAGCAGGTAAGGACTGGTCTCGTTGACGAGCTGGTTGCTGTATTTGCTGTCTTTTTTCATGGTTTCTGCGGGTGCCGACAGGCCGGGCAATGTACTATAGACGAAGTCCAAACAGCTGTCTTTAGTCGGGGTGTCTTAAAACGGGTTGCCAGAGGGAAATGGATGTTTTATTCGTGTGCAGCGCAGATATATCCGGCAGATGACAGTTGTCCGGTTTTTGATTGTTCCCCTGCTCGGCTGGTAGATTACCGATGCTGGTCGAATCAATTCGACCCTACGGTTCTGCCAACAAACGTAGGGCCGAATTCACTTGTGCCCGGCGCTTAATCGGGTATTCGGCCAGGCACCAGGCGCTGCAGGTCAGATGAATTCGCCCCTGCGGTTCTGCTAACAAAAGAATTGCGCCTGTTGGTAATGGATTAATATGTATGCAAATGATCTTCAGTAAAAGATTAAAACAATTTTCAAGGCTGCGTCTCTTCCCCTTCCGGAGGGCGTTGAAAAGCAATAATGCAGGATGGGTTAGTGCAGCGTAGCCCGGCACCGCAACTGCTTGTCGAGTTACGCTAGCGCTAACCCGACCTGTAAAGAGACTTTTTCGATAACCTCTTCCGGGAGAAGGAAACACCAGGTGGAATTAAGTGTCGTCATCCCGGTCTTTAACGAGGTAGAAAGCATCGCGCTGCTGATCGATGAGGTCTGTACCTGCCTGGACGGTGCGCTTGACTACGAGATCGTCGTCGTCGATGACGGCAGTACCGACAGCACCCCGGGTGTGCTGCAAGCCAGTCGGCAGGCACATCCACAGTTGCGTATTTTACGGCACCGCAAGTGTTGCGGTCAGAGCGCAGCGATTGCCAGCGGCGTGCTGGCGGCCACAGCCCCATGCATTGCGACGCTGGACGGTGATGGCCAGAATGATCCGGCCGACATCCTGATGCTGTACCAGGCACTGGATAAGGCATCTGCTGCCGGCATGCTGGTGACCGGTTATCGCAAGCAACGCCGGGACGACTGGCTAAAACGGGGCTCCTCCCGGGTTGCCAATGCCGTGCGTGCCTGGGTGCTGGGTGATGCTACGCCGGACTCGGCGTGCGGCCTGAAGGTATTCGCCCGTGATACCTTTCTTGCCTTGCCGCAGTTTGATCATATGCACCGTTTCCTGCCGGCGCTGGTACAGCGACAGGGCGGTCGGGTACTGTCCATGGAAGTGCGGCACCGCCCCCGCGCGCGTGGCGTATCCAAGTACGGTGTGCACGATCGCCTGTGGACCGGCATTATTGATCTGTTCGGCGTGCGCTGGTTGCAACGCCGTAAGCAGCAACCGGTTGTTTCCGAAATAGAATAGTCATTGATCATGGCGCGTATCATTTTCCGGGGCCTGCTGGTCATTGTTGTGCTGCTGTTGATTGGCTATCTGTTGAAAGACGTACTGGATCAGCAGTGGGTTGATGCGCAGATACGTGGTCAGGGCATCGCCGGTGAACTGTTGTTTGTGCTGGTTTGCGCGCTGCTCGGAAGTATCGGACTGTCGCGCCAGGTGGTTGCCTTTCTCGCTGGTTATGCCTTTGGTGTTGGTTACGGTTTTGTACTGTCGATGCTGGCAGTGGTTGCCGCCTGTATGATGACCTTCTATGTCTGTCGATTTTTCTTGCGATCTTTCATGTGGCGTCATTTTTCACAACGTATCCGGCAGGTGGATAATTTTATTAGTGACAATACGTTCATGATGGCGTTACTCGTTCGCCTGTTGCCGTTGGGCAGTAACTGGATGGTGAATATCGCAGCCGGCGTGTCCGGTGTGCGCAGCGTGCCGTTTTTTACCGGTTCGGCGCTGGGCTACATGCCGCAAATGCTGATTTTTTCGCTGGTCGGCAGCGGTGCGCGCGTGGACGAGTTCTGGCAGGTGCTGCTTGCCATGCTGCTGTTTGTAGTCGCTGCGGTTATTGGTGGCTACCTGTATCGTAAATACCGGCGTGGCAAGTGGTTGCCCGAGGCCGTTGATAAAGAACCGGATGTTTAGCCTGTGAAGATATTGAGTTGCCATACCAGCAGGTGGGCTGGGTGAGTTCTCGGCTGACCTCCTGGCCGGCGCTGCTGGCGCTCTGGTTGCTGCTGTGGCTGGTCTCCCTGCTGTCGCACCCGTTGCTGCCGGTCGATGAAACACGTTATGCCACGGTGGCCTGGGAGATGTGGTTGCGTGGCGATTTCCTGGTGCCGTATCTGAACGGCGAACCCTATAGTCACAAGCCACCGCTGTTTTTCTGGCTGATTCATGCCGGCTGGTGGTTGTGCGGTGTGCATGAATGGGTGGTGCGCGCCGTTGCCCCACTGGTGGCCCTGTTGTGTCTTCTGGCCACAACGCAACTGGCGCGCATGCTCTGGCCGGATGACCCTGTGACTGCACGGCTTGTGCCGTGGATTGTCTTTGGCAGCCTCTTTTTCACAAGCTTTTTTAGTTGGGTGCAAATCGATTTGTTGTTGATGTTGTTCACGCTACTGGCGATCACCGGCATCGTCAGTGCTGCACAGGGCAGGCAAGCGGGCTGGTTGCTGACCGGTGTTGCCATGGGACTCGGCGTGTTGGCAAAGGGCCCGGTGATTTTCTTGCAGGTGCTGCCCGTGGCCCTGCTGGCACCGGTCTGGATGCGGGATTCCTCGCCACCTGGCCGGTGGCGATGGTACGCCGGTATGCTTGTTAGTGTGGCGACAGGCACGGTCATCGCGTTGAGCTGGGCCTTGCCGGCTGCGACTGCGGGCGGTGAGGCCTATCGAGAGGCTATTTTGTGGGGACAGACCGCCAATCGCA
>JAQBDO010000296.1:0-3141 GCA_032124375.1 Gammaproteobacteria bacterium | reverse complement strand
GTAACGTCATGCTGGTCGCACCTAGCGAAGAAATTGCCGCCCGCGAGAAGCTGGAGCTGGAATCACAAAAGCAAATAGAAGAGCTGGAACCACTGTATTCCGAATATATCCAGGTTAATTATGCCAAGGCCTCCGAACTAGCCACCCTGTTAAAGAGCTCCGATACCACCCTGCTCTCAGACAGGGGCATGGTAGCGATAGACCAGCGCACCAATACCCTGCTGATACAGGATACAGCCACGAAGCTGGTAGAGATTCGTCAGCTGATTGCACGCCTTGATATCCCTGTCAGGCAGGTACTGATCGAATCACGCATTGTGATTGCCAATAATGATTTCTCGAAAGCCCTGGGCGTCAAGTTCGGCCTGAACAAAGCAACCGAATTCAACGACGGCAATATTGTCTCTGTTGGCGGTACCCGGACAGGCAACCCACTCACCGGTGGCGGCGGCGTCATTAACCCGGGTATTCCAGGCGCTGACGGTCTGCTGGTTGATCTTGGAGTTGCAGGTGCAAGCAGTGGCATTGGCCTGGCCCTTGGCAAAGTGGGCAGCTACATGCTGAATCTGGAACTATCCGCCATGGAGGCCGAAGGACAGGGTGAAGTCATCTCCAGTCCACGCGTGCTGACATCCAACCAGAAAACGGCCTACATAGAATCAGGTACCGAAATTCCCTACCAGGAATCCACCTCCAGTGGCGCGACCTCCACGTCATTCAAGAAGGCCGTGCTGAGCCTGCAGGTCACCCCGCAGATCACACCGGATGACCGTCTGATCATGGATCTGTTGATCAACAAGGACTCGGTCAGTGACATCACGGTCAATGGTGAGCCGGCCATTGCTACCAATGAGGTCTCCACCCAGGTGCTGGTCGATGACGGCGAAACCCTGGTACTGGGCGGTATTTATGAGCAGGAGAAACTTCAAAAAGTCGACAGGACGCCGTTCTTCGGTGAACTGCCGCTGGTTGATTGGATGTTCAAGAAAACAGTCAACACGGATAACAAAGCCGAGTTGCTCATCTTCGTGACGCCCAAGATTGTCAAGGAAGAGCTCAATATCTAGCGCCCCCTTGCTGGCAACACTTGCCAGCGATCACATAATCTGTCATACCTGCCCGGCATGAAAACGCCGGGCAGCTTGTTTCTGACGGGCCCCATGGGGGCCGGCAAATCCACCATCGGTCGACAGCTGTCAAAACAGCTCGGCCTGCCCTTCCATGACAGCGATCATGAAATCGAAGCGCGCACCGGCGTGGATATCCCGCTCATTTTTGAACTTGAAGGTGAGGCCGGCTTCCGCAAACGGGAAAGCCTCGTCATTGACGAACTGACACAACTGCCGAATATCGTGCTGGCAACGGGCGGGGGTGCCATCCTTGATCCAGCTAACCGTCAACATCTGGATAGCCGGGGCAAGGTCATTTACCTGCATGCCTCCGTTAATCAGCAGCTTAAACGCACCCGCATGGACCGGCACCGACCTCTGCTTCAGACAGAAAACCCGCGTGCGCGTCTGGAGGAACTGATGGGAACCAGAGAGCCACTCTATCGCGAGATCGCCACCCTGGTCATCGATACCGATGGCATGCGGGTACGCGACGTGGTCAGCAAAATATTGCAGTTGCTGGAGTAAATAACCCGATTTTTGCGCTCCAGCCTGTTTTTTAGCTATGCTCGCTGCAACAGCACACAGATAATCCCCTTATGAATACGCTTACCGTTGAACTTGGCACACGCAGCTATCCCATTTACATCGGGCAGGCGTTACTGGGCACACCGAACCTGCTGGGTAAACACATTACCGGCAAACAGGTGATGGTCGTCAGCAATGAGACGATTGCCCCCCTGTACCTGCAAACCGTGCTGGATATGCTCGCGGACTTTGAAACGGCAACCGTCATTCTCCCCGATGGTGAGCAGTACAAAAACCTCGACTCCCTGAACACCGTCTTCAGCGCCCTGCTGGAACATCGCTTTAACCGTGACTGTACCCTGGTCGCACTGGGTGGTGGCGTCGTCGGCGACATCACCGGCTTCGCAGCGGCCAGCTACCAGCGCGGCGTGGCCTTTCTGCAAATACCCACGACCCTGCTGGCACAGGTAGATTCCTCGGTTGGCGGCAAGACCGGCGTCAATCACCCGCTGGGTAAAAACATGATCGGCGCCTTTCACCAGCCACGCTGCGTACTCATTGACACCAACACGCTGGATACGCTGGATGACCGGCAACTCGCCGCAGGGCTCGCAGAAGTAATCAAATACGGCCTGATCCGGGATGCTGAATTCTTTGCATGGCTGGAAGCAAACATGGACGCTTTGAAGTCGCGTGACAAACAGGTTCTGGAAACAGCCATTGAACGCTCATGCACCATCAAGGCCGAAATTGTGGCTGCAGATGAACGCGAGGGCGGCCAGCGTGCCCTGCTCAATCTGGGCCACACCTTCGGGCATGCCATAGAAACAGCCATGGGTTATGGCAACTGGTTACACGGTGAAGCCGTTGCTACCGGCATGTTAATGGCAGCTGACTTGTCCGCACGGCATGGATGGCTGGCTACCGATGCGGTACAGCGCACTGAAAAGCTGCTGCAACAGGCCGACTTGCCGACCAAACCGCCAGCCGAGATGGACGAAGCACAATTCAGACAATTAATGTCGATTGACAAAAAAGTAGTCGCTGGCAATTTGCGGCTGGTATTGCTCAAAACGCTGGGTGAAGGCATCGTTAGCGGCGATTTCAGGCAGCAGTTACTCAGCGAAACACTGAATCATGGTAGCTGAAATTATGAGCAACACACACACCACTGTTCACAGCCACCTGCTTGCACCCTATGCAGCAGACCCTGCCGCTACACGGGGACGTCAATATAGCGAACCGGCACCCGCCTATCGTTCTGAATACCAGCGTGACCGTGATCGCGTCATCCACTCAGCGGCATTCCGGCGATTGGAATACAAAACCCAGGTATTCGTGAATCATGAAGGTGACCTGTTTCGTACCCGACTGACGCATTCAATTGAAGTCGCACAGGTGGCGCGTTCCATTGCACGCGCCCTGCATTTAAACGAAGACCTGACCGAAGGTATTGCGCTGGCGCATGACCTCGGTCACACCCCGTTCGGCCATGCCGGCCAGG
>JAQBDO010000295.1:0-6914 GCA_032124375.1 Gammaproteobacteria bacterium | reverse complement strand
GGCCGCTCCAATGCGGGCAAGTCCAGCGCACTGAATGTGCTCACCGGGCAGCGCTCGCTGGCGCGCATCAGCAAGGCACCCGGGCGTAC
The DNA here is from genome assembly GCA_032124375.1 of Gammaproteobacteria bacterium. Taxonomy (GTDB): domain Bacteria; phylum Pseudomonadota; class Gammaproteobacteria; order UBA9214; family UBA9214; genus UBA9214. The sequence goes on along the minus strand of JAQBDO010000295.1, from coordinate 6,825 downwards.
ACGCGAGATTAATTTTTTCGCTGTAAGTGACGGCGTCCGACTGGTGGATCTGCCAGGCTATGGCTATGCGAAGGTCTCCAAATCGATGAAGGATCAGTGGCAACGCAATATTGCCCTCTATCTTGAGACCCGCGAATCGCTCTGTGGCGTGGTACTGCTTATGGATGTCCGGCACCCGCTAAAGGACTCTGACAGCCAGGTGATCAACTGGTGTTACAGCGCTGAACTGCAAACCCACATCCTGCTGACCAAATCAGACAAGCTGAAACGTGGCCCGGCGCAAGCCACGCTGCTGAAAACCCGCAAGGCACTGCAGGAACTGCATCCCGAGGCATCCATCCAGCTGTTCTCCTCGCATACGCGGGAGGGCGAAGAGGAACTGCAGCAGATTCTGAACGATTGGCTGGGATTAGTTAACGTCGGCTGAATAATCGTGCTGACGGCTACGTTGCGCTTTACCCGCCCGGCAAATAAATCAGCAACGCTCTGACCGCAGGACGAGTAAGGGAATGCAGTGACGTACCCGTCGGGGGTTGGTAACTTGCCAAAAAAAACCCCGGCAAGGGGGATTGAGCCGGGGTCTTAAAATTACCTGACACAAGTCAGGTCAGGAGGCAGTCCGCCCAGGGAGGGGGGGGCGAGCCATAGTCCTCCATTCAGGTACTGAGACGATGCGGCACTGGAAAGGTTCCCGGTAGCTGTATCTCGTTTTTAAACAACAGCGAAGAGGCACAAGCAGGCAACGATTGATTTATTTTTAATGCTTACACTATAATTAGTGCATTAAATATTAATATACTGCATATTTACAATAAGTTAATATTTTATCCACCGCAGGCTATAATCAATTTCAGCCGGCATCAATGGGCCTCATCCCAGTTAACACCGCTACCCACGTCCACCAGCAGTGGCACTTTTAAGGTCGCTGCACTGCTCATGATGGTAACAATCTGTGGCCCTGCGGCCGCCACATCCTGCTCGGCAATCTCGAACACCAGTTCATCGTGCACCTGCATGATCATTACGATATCCAGCCCGGTAGGGGTGTTCAGCCAGGCATGCATGCTGATCATGGCCCGCTTGATAATATCGGCGGCAGTGCCCTGCATCGGAGCATTAATAGCGGTACGCTCTGCGGCCGCCCGTACCTGGCCATTGCGCGCATTGATGTCGGGCAGGTACAGGCGACGGCCAAAGACCGTCTCAACATAACCCTGCTCACGCGCCCGTTCACGGGTGGACTCCATGTAGTCATACACGCCCGGATAGCGGGCAAAATACAGATCGATGTATTCCTGTGCAGCGCCACGGGCAATACCCAGCTGTTTCGCCAGACCGAAAGCAGACATACCGTAGATCAGGCCAAAATTGATCGCCTTGGCAGAACGACGCTGGTCGCTGGACACCGCCTCGGGCAACACCCCGAACACCTCTGCCGCAGTGGCCCGGTGCACATCCTCCCCGGCAGAAAAGGCGGCTAACAGCCCTTTGTCGGAAGACAGGTGCGCCATGATGCGCAATTCAATCTGGGAGTAATCGGCGGCCAGCAACAGGCGCCCTGGACCGGCTACAAATGCCTGACGAATGCGGCGCCCTTCTTCGGTACGTACCGGTATGTTCTGTAAATTCGGGTCAGACGACGACAACCGCCCGGTGGCCGCCACCGCCTGGTGATAAGAGGTGTGTACCCGGCCCGTGTCCAGACAAACCTGCAGCGGTAATTTGTCGGTATAGGTCGATTTGAGCTTGCTGAGTGAACGGTGCTCCAGAATCAATCTTGGCAGCGGATAGTCCAGCGCCAGCTCCTGCAACACTGACTCGGCAGTCGACGGTACACCCTTGGGTGTTTTCGCCATCACCGGCAACTGCAGCTTGTCAAATAACAGCTGCTGGATTTGTTTCGGTGAGCCGAGATTAAATGGCTGACCGGCCTCCAGATGTGCCTCCTGCTCCAGTTCACTGATACGCTGTGCAAGCTGCGCGCTTTGCCTGGCGAGCATGGCGGTATCGATCGCCACCCCGGCTTGCTCCATATCAGAGAGCACCGTCAGCAACGGCATTTCGATATCCGTAAACACCTTTTCCAGACCCGCTTGCGCACTCAGCCGGGGGCCACATGACCTCGTGCAACCGCAGCGTTATGTCGGCATCTTCAGCGGCGTACGGGGCCGCCATTTCGATCGGCACCTCGTTAAAAGACAGCTGCTTCGCCCCCTTGCCAGCCACGTCTTCATACTTGATATTGGTGTGATTCAGGTACCTCAGCGCTACCGCATCCATGCCGTGCCGCGTCGCGGTACTCTCCAGCACGTAAGACTCCAGCATGGTATCGAAGCGCATGCCGCTCAACTTAATACTATGATTGCTCAATATATTTCTATCATATTTAATGTTATGACCAATTTTATATAGATCTTCATTTTCTAGAATTGGCCGCAACCGGTCAAGCACCGCCTCACGATTCAACTGCTCGGGTGCCCCCGGATAGTCATGTGCCAGTGGCACGTAGGCCGCCTCGCCACCGGTGACCGCAAAAGAGACCCCGACGAGACGCGCCACCATGTAGTCGAGGCTGGTCGTTTCAGTATCGAAGGCAAACAGGGCTGCGCTCTGCAGGCGCTGCAGCCAGACATCCAGTCGCGCCTCGGTCAGCACCGTTTCGTAGTTCGCTTCAGTCTGATGACTGGTGGCAGCCGCTGTTGTTGACACGTCACCACTGTCGAGCTCTTCCAGCAGACGGGTAAAGTCGAGCTGCGTGTAGAGCTCCCGCAGACGCTCGGTATCCTGCGCCGTTATACGCAAGTCTTCCGGCGCGATATCCAGCGTGAGGTCACAGCGAATAGTGGCCAGCTCTCGTGACAGCGGCAGCATATCGAGGTGTTCGCGCAGGCTTTCACCCACCTTGCCCTTAACCTCATCCGCGTGCGCAATGACGGCATCCAGCGAACCATAATCGGACAACCACCTGGCGGCTGTTTTCGGTCCTACCTTGGGCACACCTGGAATATTGTCCGAGGTGTCGCCAATCAAGGCGAGATAATCAATGATTTGCGAGGGCTGCACACCGAACTTTTCCTGTACGCCCGCGCGGTCCAGCTTGCTGCGGGACATGGTATTGACCAGCGTGACATGCTCATCCACCAGCTGCGCCATATCCTTGTCACCGGTCGAGATGACGGTCTCCATCCGCTTTGCCGAGGCCTGCCTGGCCAGCGTGCCAATGACATCATCTGCCTCCACCCCGCTGACCTGCAGCAGCGGCAGGCCCATGGCACGCACCAGCGCATGCAGGGGCTCTACCTGTACAGCCAGTTCTTCCGGCATGGAGGGCCGGTTGGCCTTGTAGTCCGGATACAGCTCATGGCGGAAGGTTTTGCCACGGGCATCAAACACCACCGCCATATTTTCCGGGCCATATTCCGTCAACAGGCTACGCAGCATGTTGACGACACCCAGCGCAGCGCCGGTCGGCTCCCCCTTTGAATTCGTCAGCTGTTGCAGGTTGGGTACGTGGAAGGCGCGGTACAGATAGGAAGAGCCATCGACCAGCATAAAGGGTCTGGATTGCGGTGTGGACATGATCAGAGTGTTGTGCTCAAGTGGGTGATTATTGCCGAAGTGCCACAATCGGCACATTTCGCCATGGTATCATTATTGCCAAACCAATCTTATGCACGCGCTTCCAGCACCGCTGCAGACGCAGCACTGGAATAACCAGGATTAACTAACATGCTTAAATATCTTGCCCTGCTACTGCTGGTCTGCTCGCTCCCGGTTCACGCGGTGCCGCCGCCGGACCTTGAACCACTGCCCGATATTCCACCGCCTCCGGTCAATGCGCCGCCGGTACCTACCGGGCTGATCGATGAGGACCTCGAACCGGATGTCAAGATTATCAAGCGCAACGATGCCGTCGTCCACGAATACCGCGCCAACGGGCGTCTCTATATGGTGAAGGTGATTCCAACACGCGGTTTTCCCTATTACCTGTATGACGCTGATGGCAATGGTTCGCTCGAGTCCAGGCAGGATCGACTGGAGCCGGTCATACCACGATGGGTTATCCACAGCTGGTAGTGCAATAGCGCTAGCGCGCTTGCGCCACACAGTGCCAATAAGCTACTAACGCCTACAAAATAGGTATCTATTCACCACAGAGGCGAATGGCGTATATGGGTGCGTTGTTATCAACAAAAAACCCCATTGGCCACGGAATCCACTGAAGAACACGGAAATATTTCTTGTAATGCTTTTATTTTTCGGTGTTTTCCGTGGATTCCGTGGCAAGATGTTTGAGTAAATGCCTTTCGTTTCTTTGTTGAGCTGAATAGATACCAAAATAGTTACGTCCCTGCGTCTGCCCCAGAGCATGATCAATATGTACGCACGCCTGCAATCCATCGCCGAACGACTTGACCGCCTTGCCGAGGCAAGCGGACGACTCATCGCATGGCTGACGCTGGGCATGGTGTTAATAACCTTCACCGTAGTAGTCCTGCGTTACCTGTTCGAGAGCGGCTCCATTGCGCTACAGGAATCGGTCAGCTACCTGCACGCCATGGTATTTATGCTGGCAGCCGCCTACACCCTGAAGCATGATGGTCATGTCCGCGTAGACATCTTTTACCAGGGCTTCACAGCGCGCGGGCGTGCCTGGGTCGACCTGCTCGGCACACTGTTATTGCTGTTCCCGGTGTGCCTGTTCATCTTCTTTTCCAGCCTTGGCTACGTGGCCGACTCCTGGTCGCTGCTGGAAGGCTCACGTGAGGCCGACGGGCTCGATGGCGTGTTTCTGCTGAAAACGGCTATCCCGGTGATGGCGATACTGTTGCTGTTGCAGGGCTGTTCCATCGTGCTGCATAAATTCTTGCTGCTTGCCGGTCACCCGGCGCCGGCAGAGCCGGACAGCGGCCCGGACCGGGAACTATAGGCATGACTGAAGTCATTCCCCTGCTGTTGTTCCTGGTGGTATGTCTGGTGCTAATGGCCGGCTACCCGGTGGCCTTTTCACTGGCTGGTACCGCACTGGCTTTCGCCTTCATCGGAGAGCTCAGCGGCCATTTTGACGGCGCCTTCCTGCAGGCACTGCCAAACCGGCTGTACGGCATCATGACCAATGTCACCCTGATCGCGGTGCCCTTGTTCGTCTTCATGGGGGTCATGCTGGAACGCTCACGGGTGGCTGAAAATCTGCTCGACACCATGGCTGAAGTGTTCGGCCAGCTGCGCGGCGGACTCGGCTACTCGGTCACCATAGTCGGCATGCTGCTGGCCGCCAGCACCGGTATTGTCGGTGCCACCGTGGTCACCATGGGGCTGCTGTCATTACCCACCATGCTGCGCCATGGCTATGACCCGCGCATTGCCGCCGGCGTCATCTGCGCCTCCGGCACCCTCGGACAAATCATCCCGCCATCGATCGTGCTGGTGTTGCTCGGTGATGTGCTGTCCTCCGCCTACCAGCAGGCTCAACTGGACATGGGCATCTATGCCGCCGATACCGTCTCCGTCGGCGACCTGTTTACCGGCGCCCTGATACCGGGCCTGTTACTGGTGTCGCTGTATCTCGCCTACCTGGCCTTTGTTGCCCGCACCCGCCCCGAGGCCATGCCGGCCATCCGGCAGCACGCGACTGCAGCGGCAAGCGGCAGTTTGACGCAACGGGTGTTGCGCGGCCTGCTGCCGCCACTGCTGCTGATCATCGCGGTACTGGGTTCGATCCTCGCCGGCATCGCCACGCCCACCGAGGCCGCTTCTGTAGGTGCCGTGGGCGCTATCCTGCTGGCCGCCAGCCGCCGCCAGTGTACGCTGCCCATCTTTCAGGAAGTCATGCGCAGCACCACCCGGATCACCTGCATGGTTTTTTTGATCCTTATCGGTGCATCAGTCTTTTCTCTGGTATTTCGCGGCTTTGGCGGCGATGATGTGGTGGCAGAGCTACTCAACAACCTGCCCGGCGGCAAGCTTGGTGCGATGCTGGCGGTGATGCTGTTAATGTTCCTGCTGGGCTTTGTGCTCGACTTTATCGAGATCACCTTTGTGGTGGTACCGATCGTCGGCCCTGTGCTGCTGGCCATGGGCATCGACCCGGTGTGGCTGGGTATCATGATTGCACTGAACCTGCAGACCTCGTTCCTGACCCCGCCATTCGGCTTCGCGCTGTTTTATCTGCGTGGCGTAGCACCGGTCGAGGTCAGCACCCGGCAAATCTACGCCGGCGCCGCGCCCTTCATCGGACTGCAGCTGTTGATGCTGCTGATGCTCGCCATCTGGCCAAAAATAGCCACCTGGCTACCTGATTTTATCTACCAAAATTGATAACATATCAATCTGGCAGAACACTACGACTCGGTTAACCGGCCCTTGCCGTTGGCAAGACCACTTTCCGGGCACACTGAAGACATTGGTAAATGCTGCACATGATCCTACATAAACGCGTGTTACTGAGCCTTGCATTGATCTGCGCCAGCGGTGCGCAGGCTGCCGGCACTAACTGGATTGATGCCATGTCGCTGTCTTACGGGGAAGACAATGACAGCAACGAAACCAGGGTGTATCGCCTCGGTCTGCAGAACAAGTGGGAGCGCAGCTGGCTGAATGGCGGCGCCTGGCATGTGGGCGGCTACTGGGATGCGGAACTGGCCTATATGGAATCCGACCACGAAGATAGCGAGAGTGATGAACTGTTTGACCTCAGTCTGACACCGGTATTCCGCATGCAACGTGATACGGAGCTTTCCAGCGGCGTGTCTCCGTACGCAGAAGTCGGTATCGGCCCGCACCTGATTTCGGAAACACGCCTGGGTACTCAGCAATATTCTACAG
>JAQBDO010000294.1:0-3969 GCA_032124375.1 Gammaproteobacteria bacterium | reverse complement strand
TTTTTATCAAGCAACAGCCGCATGACGGTTGTCTGCAGGTGTGCGTCACCGTTGCTGGCAAGCCGCTGCAATGCGCCTGTGTAAGCCGACAGCTCCAGGGGCGCAAGCAGACTCAGGGCGCGGTCTGCGGTTGCTGTTTCCATGTGGCCTGCGCGTTCCAGGATGATTCCTGCAGCCTTGTCCGGAAAAGCTCCAACAAGCACTTTCGCAAACGCCACAGACACTTCCTCGTCAGCGTTATTGACCCCCCGCATGATTTCTTTCAGTGTTTGTTCGCCGCCCCCCTGCAAGTCTGAATACATGTGTATGTCCGGTAAAAACAGGCGTTCTTTCAGTGTTGCCAGTAGCGTCCCGACATAGTTCTTGTTCATCTGTCGGCTGTAGAACAGATACAGGCCGGCTGCGAAGATACCAAAAACGAGAAAATATACCGGGGTGTTCATGTGTTGCATCAGCATGAGTATTACACCACCACCCATTAGCGCCAGCGGCAGCACCAGTGCAATTGACATGGCGCGGGCCCGCCCCTGCATATAGGCGGGTAGTGCATTGAAGAACATGCTCCTGACCGGGTTCCTGAAGGCAGGCATGAGGGAATCCTTGTTGACACTGCCAAGCAGGGCGGCTGGCAGGGTAAAACTGAATGTCAAAGCGATGAGGCAGATCAGGGTAGTGGCTGGGAATAGCAGGTTAATGGTACGCACACCAAAATGCTTGATTGCCCGGTTGGTAACAAATAATTGCATAAACAGCGCTATCACACTGGTAGTGGCTGTCAGCAGACCAAAAAAACGGGTCAGGCTTTCTTCCGTATCAAATGTCTGGGTGTAAATCCGGTTGACGCTGTAGCAGAGTATGTAGAAGGCCAGCACCATAAAAAACAGCGCCAGTGATGCGGCACGCAGCAGGCTGGACCGGTAAGTGAACTTTATCCCCTGTTGTACCTGTTCGAGACAGTCTTTTAACAGGTGCCGGGATTTCTTTGGCGAACGGAAGTGCGTCGAGGTGCCGTGCCTTTTATGCCTGATGTTGATCGCGATGGCGCCGGCCAGCAGCAATGCACACCAGAGTAGCAGCAGGTTTCGTGCCCCGAATGCCGGGGCAGCAACCACCAGTAACAGTCCGCCGATGATGGTGCCAACCTGGGCGCCGGCATAGACCAGTGGCGCCAGACGCTTGGCCTGTATCGTGGTCATGTTCTGGTTCATGTAAAGCGCAGCATGCACCAGCAGAATTTCTGACGTGACTTCATAGACAAGATAGTAAGCAGGGTAAGCAAGGGGGCTGCTACTTGCCGACATGGCAGCCCAGCTGGCGAAGACCAGCAAAATAAGGACGGCAAACAGCGCACGGAAGAATTTTTCTGCAGGGATACGGTCGGCAAAGGCGGCATACACCATGCTGACAGCTGCCAGCATCATACCCTGGATAATGTACATCAACGGCAGGTACTCAATGCCCAGACGCTTCAGGAACAGGGCGTCTGCGGTGCTGCGGCCGATGGCCATGCCGGTGCTCACCAGCATGAAGAACATCAGGAAATAAAGTACCTTGCCGCGCTCACCCGGCTTTATGAGCAGTTTTTTCTCAAGTAGATTTATTATCCCGGGCACTGTCTGCATGCGGGGCCTAGAACGGCAGTACTTTCATGGGTTTTGCCATCTGGTGCATGTTGGCTGCCATGCTGTTGATGGCGCGATTCATGTCATTAATCTGATTGTTCATTACCTGTATGCTGCCTGCCATGTTTGCGACACTGCCATTCATGTGTTCAATCTGTTCCACCATTGAATGCATGTCAGTCCGCAGCAGGCCAAGGCTTGCGTCTATATTGCCGACAGAGTCATTTAAGGCTGGCATGACGGTGATGTGTTCATTGAGTTTGACCAGTGTTTGCTCTACCTGGCTGATGGCGCTGGCCACGGTGGTAAAACTCCTTTCCATGTTGCTCATATTGCCGGACATTCTGTCATGTGTGTAGTGATATTCGAGAAATCCTTGGTCAGGATGAAGATCAGATAAAACAGCGCCAGCCCGAGTATTGACAGGGCGCTCATACCAAAACGAATGATTTGCGTGGTACGTCGGCCAATACGGATGCTGAGTTGTTCCCGGTATTCCATGCCCTGGCGAAAGTCATCCAGCGCACGTTCTACCATCCCGATTATTTCTTTCTGATTATCGTTATTATCCATGGTACAGCTCCCGACCTTGCATGATCGTGGTATTTATTATGTAAGTTTGTGGGTCGTGTTATAAAGCCTGGTAGCCAGAACCTTGTTCAGATTCCTGAATACCCTGGTTGCAATATAGGGGTAACGTCGGCTAAGCCGGTCCAGATTATCCTGGGTCAGGCATAACAGGCGACTGTCTTCGGCGACGTCAACATCCGCAGTACGCTTTTCGTAGAACAGTCCCGCTTCGCCGACGACGTCGCCGCGTTCATGTGTGGCTATATTGATGCGTCCGTCTTCCCCTTCAATAGACGTGAGTAACTTCCCTTCAATCACAACATACATTTCGGAGGCGCTTTCGCCGGCAGTGATGATGCGTTTGCCTTTTGGCACTCTGACGACCTTTGCCATCAGCGCAACTATCCTCGCCTGCGACGTCCTCAGCCCCTTGAGTAACGGAATCGATTCCTGCGGATTTTCCCCAAGGTCGAGAGTCAGGGCGTCCCAGAGGGTGGTGAAGCGGACACTGGCGCAGAGGGCGGGGGTCAGCAGAAAGTCACTGAGCCATGCGATGGCGAGGGCGTAGGATGCCATCAGTCCCACATGCACCTGCATGCGCAGTTCGCTGGTCATTAACACCAGGAAGCCCAGGCAGAGGCCGACAGATGTGAGTGTGACGGGCCTGCCGACGGCCTTCATGGCCAGTAACGTGGCCTTCCTGTCATCTGCGTGACGATGCACCTCCCGGTTGAAGCGCGAGAAATAATGGATGGTGTCGTCGATGGCGATACCAAGCACCATGGGGGCAATCAGGCTGGTGCTCGGATTAAGGCTGATACCAAAGAAACCCAGTGAACCGAAGTAGACAGCAACAGGAACAATGTTTGGCAGCAGGGCTATGGCGCCGATGCGTGGCGACATAAACATGACTGCCAGTATGGCGTACACAAACACGAGTGCCAGGCCAACGCTCCTGGCCTGACCGACGATAATATCTGTGAGTGTTTCGCTAATGAGTACCGGGTTGCCGGTGATAGTCGGGACAAGATGCTCGGGGAACTGATCAAGCTTTGGTTGAATGCGTGCTACTAATTCAGACATCCGATCTGAATTAATCACTCTGGAGCGGACCACCAGGTTGGCGGTTCTGAAACGAGTATCGACAATGTTGTCCAGTTCATCGCTGGAACTGAGAAATAGCAGCTGGGTTATCAGGCGCTTGCTATCAGGTATTTTATAGAAGGCCGGGTCATTATTGTTAAATGCCTGGTTTATCAACATAAGGTAGTCAACAATCGAGAGGGTGTCACCCACCTCGGGTTGCTGTTCCAGCCAGTCCTGCAGTTCTTTCAGTATTGCAAGATTGTGCGGGTCCTTGAACGTGTCTGTATGGGTGCCTTCTATAACAATGTAGAACTGGTTGGCGCCACCGAGTTTGTCGTTAACGATATCAAAACCCTTGCGCACATCGGAATCACTGGCGAAATTGGTGATGGACTCGGTGCTGACGTGAATTTTCATCATGCCTGCCAGGGAAAGCAGAAAAATAATACCGAAGGCCACGAAAATCTTGCGCTGGTACTTCAGGTCAAACAGTGCGATCCGGTCAACAAAGCGGTCAAACCCCTTGTCGGAGATTGCATTGTCAGCTGTTGTGCGTGTCCCGGGGTTACGGTCGAGTGCCTTCAGCAGGGCGGGAGTGAAAGTGAGCGACAGGACCGTGATGTAAACCACGCCGATTGCCGAGAAAATGCCAAATTCCTGTACCGCCCCGATCGGGTTGGTCATCAGCGCA
>JAQBDO010000293.1:0-3952 GCA_032124375.1 Gammaproteobacteria bacterium | reverse complement strand
GCTTCACTGGCACGAATCACCCGCAGTGGTCCCCGGCCGGCGGCGACACGTTGAATTTCTACACGCTGGTGGTTTCCCTGGCTATCTGTTCTGCTGTCCAGCGACAGACTCACCTGGCCGCCGGTCATCATCAGGTAGACGTCGGCGAGGATCTCGGCATCCAGCAAGGCGCCGTGTAATTCACGCTGGGAGTTATCTATTTCATAGCGCTTGCACAAGGCATCCAGGCTATTGCGCTGACCCGGATGCATGCGACGCGCCAGCACCAGCGTATCCAGCACTGTGCAATGTTCCGCCACCTTACCGGGAGCTGCAGTCAGCATACTGAATTCGTGATCAATAAAACCCACATCAAACGGCGCGTTATGAATAACCAGTTCCGCACCCTTGATAAATGCCAGGAACTCTCCGGCAACATCTGCGAAGCGTGGTTTGTCGGCGAGTGACTCATTGGTAATACCGTGTACTTCAATAGCACCCGCATCAATCTGGCGTTCGGGCTGGAGGTACTGGTGATAGGTATTGCCGGTAATGCGTCGGTCAATCAGCTCCACGCAACCGATTTCAATAATGCGATGTCCTTCGGAAGGTTCCAGGCCGGTGGTTTCTGTATCAAGTACTATTTGACGCATACGTTTTTCTGCAACCTATATAAGTTCGTCAATGGCCTTGTTTGCCAATTGATCCGCCAGCTCGTTTTCACGATGACCGCTGTGTCCCTTGACCCAGGTCCATTCAATGTCATGCCTTTCCGTGGCCTTGTCCAGACGTTGCCAGAGATCAACATTCTTGACCGGTTTCCTGGCAGCCGTTTTCCAGCCACGCCGCTTCCAGTTGGCCATCCACTCCATAATACCTTGCTGTACATATTTTGAATCTGTCGTCAGACGGATACGGCATGGACGTGTCAGACTCTCAAGTGCCTGTATCGCTGCCATCAACTCCATGCGGTTATTGGTTGTCAGTGCTTCTGCACCATACAGGATTTTCTCATGACCATTGTGACGCAACAATGCGCCCCAGCCACCCGGGCCCGGATTGCCCCGGCAGGCACCATCGGTAAAAATTTCGGTTTCAACTGACACGTCGAACATTGCCCTGGCTGGAACTGGGTATACTCACCGGAAACAAACGGCGGCGTTTCAGGTAACCTTCTCGCAGTGGTGTCATCACCACCGTGCGCTTACGCGCCACCAGAATATAGGAACCCGACAGATACTTGCGACCATAGATACCGGCAGAGCCGGTGAGACGCATTTTTTCAAGCAGACGTACGTTTTGCATCGGCGGTCGCTGAAACAGGTAATGGGCATGCAACGTATCAAACCCCAATAGCCTGAGCCAGTCCTTGATGCGGTTCATGCTCAGAAACTGGGTATCCCATGGCATCTGCTGGCATTTTCGCGTCAGCACACGCCGCATGCCCCAGAGGCTGCGAGGATTAAATCCGATAATAACGAGGTGACCATCCGGAATCAGGCTGCGGTCAGCCTCACGGAGCACCTGGTGCGGGTCGCCAGTGATTTCAAGCGTGTGTGGTAACACAATCGCATCAATAGTATCGCTCATGATGGGCCAGTCTTCTGTATGCCCGCCCAGCCCGGCCTGCTGCTGCGTCATCGGCTCAACACTCTGAATAATATGGTGGGGTATCCGACTGTTCTCCAGATGGCAATGCTCCCAGGGTGGATCAAGCACCAGCAGGTGATAACCAAACAGGGTGGGCAGCTCCGCTTCCAGCGCTGACAGCTCAGCTTCTGCCAGCAGACGTCCCAGAGGACGCTGATACCAGCTACGCAGCGAGGCTGACCGGAGAGAAGCGCTAAATTCCTTATTCATCACGCCGAAATAATAACGCATTCCGGGCGTGTTCGTACCCCAAAAGTCCTTCCCGTGAAAAGTAATTGACCCGTCCGGAACGGACTGTCAGGATATGCGCACAGTCAACGGCCAGAAACCATAATTTCAAGATAAACAGGGGCATCGCCGATATCCACGCATGAAAATGACACGCCTGATATTGACCGCACTTGCCCTGCAGCTGATTGCCGGCTGCGCATCACTTGATTCAGCGCCGCATTCATCCCCCTCAAGCAGTGATGCACAGGCCGCAGTCATCACCAGGCTTGACGCCTATGACCCACCTGCCAGCGGCAACTTCACCGGAAAGGCAACTGTTGATGACGGTATCTTTTGGAGTCGGCTTCGCCAGGGCTTTAGCCTCACCGGGACACGACAGGCCGCCGTCGTCAGCCGCGCCAACGAATATGGCAGGAACCCGCGCCAGGTTGAAAGAATATTTGCGCGTGGCGAACCCTATCTTGCCTACATCTGCACAGAAGTAAAAAAACGTCACTTTCCGCTCGAACTCGTACTGTTGCCGTTTGTCGAGAGCGGTTATGACCCGTTTGCTTATTCGCACGGTCGCGCAGCCGGTCTGTGGCAGTTCATTCCGGATACCGGAAAGATGTACGGCCTGAAGCAGGACTGGTGGTATGACGGTCGACGCGACGTGGTCGAATCCACACAGGCCGCGCTCAACTACCTGGATTACCTGCAGCAACGCTTTAACGGCGACTGGTTACTGGCTATCGCAGCCTATAACTCGGGCAGTGGTACGGTGAGCAAGGCAATCGAGCAAAACCGCAAGACTGGCAAGCCAACGGATTTCTGGCATCTGTCACTGCCGCAAGAGACATCGGCCTATGTGCCGAAACTGCTCGCCATCAGCGCTGTAGTGCGGCGCCCTTCGAATTACAACGTCGTGCTCGCTCCTGTTAACCCCGCCCCTTCTTTCGCCGTCGTCAACACCGGGGGACAACTCGATATTGGCGTCGCGGCAGAACTGGCTGCTATCAATACCGAGGAACTCTACCTGTTAAACCCCGGCTTCAATCGCTGGTCGACGCATCCGGATGGTCCATATCAACTCGCCATCCCTGTCGGGCAGGCTGCGGCCTTCAGGAAAAATCTCGCCGCCCTGCCAGCGGAAAAACGCGTTAAATGGGTGCGGCACAAGATTGACAAGGGAGACACCCTCTCGAGTATTGCCAAGCGCTACAACACCACCGTCAACGTACTGCGCAGCACCAATGTACTGAAAAGTTCAAATATACGCACTGGCCAGCACCTGCTGGTACCGGTAGCCGCACAGGACGCTTCCCGCTATGCGGCACTGGCAAAACACCTGCAACCTGCTGGCAGTTCGAGCAACAAGCTTACCCACCAGGTGCGCAAGGGGGACAGCCTCTGGAATATTGCCCGGCAATACGATGTCAGCGTGAACCAGGTAACCCGCTGGAACCGGCTTGATAATGGTAAATTGATAAAACCGGGGCAGCAGCTGGTTATCTGGGAAGGCGGCAAGATATCAGAAAACAGCAAGCGCGTTAGAACCGTCAATTACACAGTGCGTAACGGTGACTCGCTATACGCTATTTCCAAAAAATTCAGCGTCACCATTAATGATTTACGCCGCTGGAACAGCCTGTCCAGCGATAAATACCTGCAACCCGGCCAACACCTGAAACTGTTTGTTGATGTGACCCAGCTGTCAACGAGCAATAGCACATAACGTTTGTTATCACCACCACCTGAATCGCGAACGAGATCCGCTGCTACAACAAACCACGCGAGTGACCGCATAGAGCGGCTAGTACTGCCTCAATCTGATAAAGACGGATATGATTGCCACGGAAGCACACGGAAAAACACGCAACAACAAATGCCATAAAATACTTTTTTCCGTGTCATTCCGTGTGCTTCCGTGGCTATTAAATAAATTTGGTGCCCAACGTAATATAGTTCAGCATCCGTTATTATCAGGTTGAAAGAGCACTAGCGATGGCCTGAACAAGTCCCGGTTCATCGTTCCGGTACAAACCGGACAAAAGCGCATGGCGCGTTGAACGCCCGATCGGCCTGCACCCGGGCTTTTCTGGATGTGTCAGCC